>NZ_JABWNC020000020.1:0-75823 GCF_013368855.2 Escherichia sp. 93.0816
AATGGAGAGGCTTGTCTCACACGTGAGACAAGCTTCCTGTTTGATTTACTGGACAGTATAGGGGGGCAGAATGCCTTCCTCACTCGAATAACATCAATTACGGAGCTTCAACACGGGTCAGTCGTGGTATGGCGGCAGCCGCGAACTCGGCATGCTTTTGAGGTTCGAGGGAGCATATGTACTCCAATGAAGAAGCCACCGACATAGTCTCCTCCATTCGTCGTGAAACTATTTTCATCTACCCAGTAATGAACTCTTTGAAGAGTTGTAATCAATACAACTCGCTAATGGAGAGGCTTGTCTCACACGTGAGACAAGCTTCCTGTTTGATTTACTGGACACTATAGAAGGACAGAATGCCTTCCTCACTCGAATCACATCAATTAAGGAGGTTCAACATGTTTCATTCCACAAGTCATCAGGCTGTAATTATGGCAGCATCAGTTTGTGCCACAGACCTTTTCCGCTTCACTTTGAGCCTGATTCATTTCTACCTGACCGGCTCGCCTCTATCTTTCTAATCCCCGATTTATCCAAATTTCACTGCCATAATGCCGACATTCTCTGCCATTGTTGGCTCCGTTTATCCGTTAAAAGGGATATCAGTTAAGTTATCCCGTGCAGGGTATAAGCCATTATCAAACCCACCCGTAGATAGGCTTTGTAATGGCTACTTCTTCAGAAATGATTCGATGAATTCACGTCGAGGATGACGATAGTTCAGAATATCTTCTGGCATCCTCATAAAGCGGTTGTTGCCGTCTTTGGCAGTAACAAAACAGCTGTGAACTCCGCAGACATCCGTTTTGATCGTGTCGCTATACTCAAAAAGCAACTGAGCCATCTTCTCTTGCCATTCTGGAGGCATAGCCTCCATGAATACTCGCGGCATCACGCAGAACGACGCATGCGTAAGACCAAACCACAGTTGCAGGTCTTTACGATATTCTTCATCCATCGTCTTTACCTTTGTTGCAATAAAAAGCCCCGCGAATGCGAGGCTAAATCCTGGTGTTTGTGATGACTGGCTCTTATCTAAACGCAGCCCCTTACCGCGCGCCAAATGCTCAACTTTAAGCATCAGCAATGAGATGTTTAATCTGGATTCACTCCAGAAGTGATCACCACCCTGTCTACAGAGCCAGATGTGAAGGATGATGAGTAAAATTATCTCTATCATCGAAGGCATTGCGTCCTGATATATTCCTGAAGCGTTCTCAGTGCTGTCTGGTCTCTGATGATTCCGTCCCGGATACCGAGAACGTTTCGTCCAGCAACTGGAGAGAGTTCGACGGTGGCATCATTGCCCATGCCGGAGGCGCTGGAGGTTTCGGCTGAGGATGGCACAGAGCATTTTCCTTTGACGAGCACCCGACCACCATTATCAAGCTTGCGCCGAAGAGCATCATTTTCAGCTTTCGCATCAGCCAACTCCTTCGTGTATTTAGCATCGAGTACATCAGCAGCACGCTGGCGTTGCTGCATGTCAGTAATGGTGGCGGTCGCCTGCTTCAGCTCACTGACTTTTTTATCACGCTGTTCTTTGTAGGCGATGGCGTTATCACGGTAATGATTGACCGCCCACGACAGGCAGACGATGATGCAGATAACCAGAGCATAAATAATCGCGGCGACTCTGCTCACTGATCTATCCCCCAACAGGCTAATGCGCTTTCCTGGTCACGACGAATAACCTGTCCATAGCAGTTATTTGAACGTATGCGGCAATCGCGCCCACCATCTTTTATCCACCAGCGAATCGCCTCGCATGCACTCTTACGATCACCGGCATTCAGCCGCTTATAAAACGTCGACGGGAAACACTTACCGGGGCCAATGTTATAGGGACAAAATGACGCTATACCCGCTTTCTGTGGTTCGTTCAGTGGTACTTTAATATTGCGCTCCACCCATGCCAGCGCCTTATCACGTTCAATAGCGTTAACCTGGTCGCATTTTTCCTTCGACAGCTTCATTCCCGGTATGACGGGCTTACCATCCACCATTGTGGCACCACGACAGATGGTCCATATACCGGAACCATCGCGGTATGCCGTAGTGTGGTTACCCTCTTTTTCATCCAGAAACTGGTCAAGTATTTGAGGAGCAGACGAGCCTGCAGCAATCAGCGCCAGAACGGCAGCCGACAGGCCGTATCTGATTTTTGCGTTCATGGATATTTATCAGGATTTATCGGTTTCTGCCCACGGACAGGTTTATCTGTTCCGGTCAGTGACTTAAGGTTGTGATTCCGGAGGAGTCTTCAGAGAACCAGTAATTCTTCCTGGTAGCTTTCCTTTGTAGGTTATCCACACATTCTGCGCATCTAAAATTACGGGGCGCTTTTCCGGCGACTGCTCATCCCCTTCACATAACCCGGCAGCAACATCCAGGAAGACCTGTCTGATGCTCCTTCTGGCTGCTGCCTCATAAAACTCCAGCGCGGCACCTTCAACACGGTCCAGCGAGATGTCCAGGTCAAAAATTTCACCGTCAAAGCGTTTTTTGTCCCGTAACGCTACAGTTACCGTAACTTTATTCTCAAAATTGCGGATCCCTTTCACAATCAGTTCATATTTTTGTGTCATTGAATTACTCTCCCCGTGCAGCCTTACGCTTGTCTTCTCTTATTTTGAAGTACAGATTTGTCAGATAAGTCAGGAAGCCCAGAACCAGACTCCCCAGTACACCAATCGCAGCCCACTGTGACGGACTGACCTGATCAAGCCACTGTAAAAACCAGTAGCCAGCACTGCCTGCGGAGGTGCCGTAGGCAATGCCCGTTGAAATTTTGTCCATGGATTTCATAGCCTCACCTCCGCAAATAACGGATGGCGTAGTTTTACACTGAGAAATGAAAGGGATTTGAAAAGAAAAACCCGCAAAAGCGGGCGAAACGATATATACAGTAAGAGAAGCACTCTATCCAACAAACCACCCACAGTTAATCGGAATAAAAGCAGAGTGCTTATGAATGATCGCCTGCCCGAAGGTTAGTATTTCTGCACAGCAATTTTGCAAAAAAAGCGATCATTCATAACTTAAACGTCTTTCAGTCACTCCGGGATTTCCCATCATCGCAGACTGAAAGACTCTAACTGGAGCGGGCAGCGGGAATCGAACCCGCATCATCAGCTTGGAAGGCTGAGGTAATAGCCATTATACGATGCCCGCACATGGTGCCGACTACCGGAATCGAACTGGTGACCTACTGATTACAAGTCAGTTGCTCTACCTACTGAGCTAAGTCGGCACTGGACCGCCACCGGGGACTCGAACCTCGCACTCTCAACTTAAAGGGTTGACGCTCTTTCCTGATGAGCTAGTGGCAGTTGGTGGCTCTTGCTGGATTTGAACCAGCGACCTGGCGATTATGAGTCGCTCGCTCTCACCACTGAGCTAAAGGGCCGCGCGCAGAATAATAACGTTACAGAATTAATACTGCAATATCTTCAGAAGGCCTGATTAAATGCTGTTTTTCACTTGTCCACCAGCGTGTTTACTGTACTGCACCAAGTTTACGGGTACAAAAAACCCGCTCAGTGGCGGGTTGCTATCACAGCTATATATTTACTTATTATGCCGTTACTAACATTTATCTTCGACATATAATCGAAAACAAGGTTTGCTTAAAACTCTGCTTTCATTTTATCCGGGAATTTTTTATTTGCAGCATAATAACTACCAAGTACATAAGCGTTCATTTGCTGCTCTACATCAACCCGACATGCCGCACTAGAACAAGCTCCACTGATAAGCCCAAAAGAACTCCCTTTAGCAGAGAGATCAGCTTTGATTTCCTCTACAGTGTTTTTCCCCATAGCAACTACACACCCTGTCACAATATATCTAGCTTTCACATCATCCATGCTAAGGATAGTAGTTTTCGCAATTTTGCTGTATCCATCATTTTTATAAACATCCATGGCAAACGCACGGCAATCTGTATAATACGGACTTGCTTTAACTTGCGAATACTCAGGTAATTTCATACCTGCACAACCAACTAAACAAAAACCTATCGCTGCTATTAATACCTTTTTCATTACAGTCATAACCTAGAAGCATCATTGAAACTAATTTATTAAATAACCATCGAGTTTCTGGAATACAGACGTTAACCATCTCTCCAAAATCTAAAAGATAATAAGAAAAAATGTTTAACGCACCAATCCATTTCATAGTTTCATGAGACATCAGGCACAAAAAAACCCGCTCAGCGGCGGGTTTTTGACATTTACCAACGGTAGACATACAAGGCCCATCGTTGAGAAAATCTTATCCATATTTTTTGAAAAATGCAAGTATCACGTCGACATCTTCGGCGAAAATTATCTATCTTGTCACTTTTCTCAATTGCGATTCAGCATACGCTTCTTCCTGCCAGCACTTTGTAACCAGTTTATTAATAACGTCTGCATATCCTTTGTACCACTGATAATCCGTCAGGTCAGGTACCAGTTTCTGGACATGATGCCGCGCCAGTGTGGTTGGTAAACGGCTAAACCGGTTGCCATTGCAACGCCCACAAATCTTATAAACAGGCACACCATGAAGCCGGGTTCTTTTTTCATCCAGGACAATACCTTTACCCTTACACCCTCTGCACGCTGTGCTGACTTCTCCCTTACCATGGCAATGCTGACATAGTTCCTTCACCCACTCTTCCTTGATAACAGATTCCCCGCTTCTGGAGTGTTTCACCACTTCGCGCAATACATTATGAAATCCAGTACCAGCACAATGCTCACAGCGAGCCTTACTTGCCGCAGACCTGGAATAATCAGCAAAGGCAAAATTCACAAGGTAAGGGATGATCTGTAACCGGGTTTCTTCACTCAATTTGTTCAATGTCGGGTTATCCAGTGCCATCGCGTAATTGAGCAGACCTTCAATCGCAAATTGAGGATCCTGAACACCAACTTTTGCCAGGAATAAAGCAAACCCAAGCGGTGCTTTCGACTGCACCATCCCCTGCGCAGCCATCACATCCGTAATCGTTAAACCACCTGAGCCTGTCGCCGGTGCGTCATCGCTCAATTTTGGAGATTTTGGGGAGTAATATTTTGGTAAGGCTTCAAGGTTCATGCTCGTTCTCCACTTACGCCAATACGCCAATTGCCAGCGCACGATCGATAAAACGAAATATCAGCTCCAGCTGGGAGCCATACTTCTCTTCAAATGCCACGGTATCCGCATGCAGCTCGTCGTGATGCTTTCTGCACAAAGGCAACACAAAGAGGTCATGCGCTTTTGTACCCATTCCACCCTGACCGTGGCCTATCAGGTGGTGGGGATCATCAGCAGGCTTTCCACAACATGCACACGGCTGTGTCTTAACCCAGCGCGTGTACTTTTCATTAACCCAGCGGCGGCGTTTTGGGCGTAACATAAAAGACTCCGGCGACTCCGGATCCACTTTCAGCGCCAGCACCTTTTTTGCCTTATCCTGGATGATGCTGGTGGCAGGAACCGAAGGCACAAGGTCACTTTCCCGGGTGACAGACGGCACAACAGGCTTTGGTAATCTCAGTGCCTTACGGGCTGCACTTTCCGGTAAGGCATCCGCCAGGTCATTACGAATCAGCCACCAGCACAGTTCCGGCATTGTCACAACGTGACTATCATCAAAACCGAGATCCCGACGCACAACAGACAACACCCAGCGGGCACAGTTATCCGTTGCCATTGATTCCAGCCGTTCCGTGAACTGATCGCGCAGCTGGTTATCGCAGTGCCAGCACAGACGGATTGCGCCCGGCGCGTGTCGCATTGTTGTCATGTTCTCGCTGTGCCAGTCGGAATGAGGCCACTGGCAGCCTTTTTCACGAAGTAACCAGCTTTCAAGACATTCCACGCCACCAGCACGACGGATCACTTCCTCATTGCGGAACACGGCCCGAACGGCAGGATCATCCGCCAGCGGTTGTGATGCCGCCGGAACGGCACCACTGGCGAAAGATGAATAACGTTCCGGCTCAGGCTCCAGCAGGACACGCCCCTGCATAAACAGGGGCATCAGCTCTGAACCTGGCCTGAACAATACGATCCCCATACGCGGGGCAATTTCAGGGGTCAGTAGTGCTCTCACGGTCACCTCAATGAACGGTATCGAGCAGCTTTAACAGCTCAGGGAATCGGGATTCGAAGAAATGCGGCTGCGTCTCGCGCGGATTTTCGGGACTGGTGATGTTCTTGCCGAACATGCAACCTTTCGCTGTCAGCGACCAGAATTTTTTGATGTTGTTAATCGCGGTACGGCTGTATCGTTCGCGTTGTTCAACGATCCCCAGCTTCGCCATCTGGTGATATGCCTGATTAGCCGTAAGGCGGATACCATACTGTTTCAGCAGTGCACTCAGCGACAGCGTAGGACGACTTGAGCCATCAGGCGCGTCAGCAGGAGCATCAATGGCATAGCGCGGTGCCAGATTCGGTAAGCCAACAGCCTCCTGGAGTTTCTGACAGGCACCAAGCACTGAAGAGTTAGACAGGTTTAATTCCCGGCGCATAAAGTCCAGCAGAATCACACCAGCCTGCATCTTGTCAGCAGCCTGTCCGGATAATTTTTCCGGTGCGCTGGTTACCATGTCGAAAGTACGGATCACCTTCAGATGGAATGACGGGCTGATCCACATTGCATAGGCATACACCAGTTCCTTGCAGACATACGTTCCCCGTTCATTTCCCCCATGAATCACACTCACCGGGTCAACACCCAAATTCTGGGTGTTGGTCAATTCATGAACAAGCTCAACAGTTTGTTGGCTGGAAAGAAACTTTCCTGGCTCCTTGGTTCTGGCATTTGCACCAGATGCTACTGCTGCGCGATGCAGATCGTTCAGGCTGTAACGCCCATAAGCATCACGACGAACTTCAATACCATCAATGACCATCAGATTATTCATACTTCGTTTCTCCTCTTGATCAGGCGGCTGCACCCGCCGTTTTCTCGTACTTACTGATGGTGATCTCGACCTTCCCTTTCGGGATAACCGGTCCCCACTCCACCAGCATTCTTTTCACCTGTCTGTCGTCTTCCCACACACCCGCGTGGGTCAACGCGTCAAACAGCGCCTTGTTATAGTTGTCCAGATCGCGGATCCGGTTATCCGGAGGAAACAACACGATCTCCACTGCAGCAGGTGCCGACGTTGGTTTTGGCAGACGACGTAACTGCTCAACTATTGCTGCGCACGCCGCGCTCTGAAATTTTCGCCCCGCCGCGCTTATCAGGCTCTTACCAGCAAATGCCCCTTTGTTGGGGTGTCGCCAGTACGTGTTCACGCTGGGCGGGAAAGGCAGGATCAGCTTCATACTTTCAGGCCTCTCTCATGTAACCAGTGGGCTGCACGCAGCCTGGCGTTTTCCTCACCGGCAAGCAGTGAGCGGATAATCCCGACCGCCTCGCTGTCGTCGTCCTTCACCGCGGTATGAAGAGTGATACCCCGGGCCACGCCACGCTTTATCGTGATGACGCCTTTTTTCTCCAGTGCGCGAAGATGTTCCACCGCTGCATTCACTGAACGGTATCCCAGCATGGTTGCCACCTCCTGATTGGTTGGCGGGAAGCCACGTTCTTTCTGGTAAGAAATCAGCATATCCAGCACCTGCTGCTGGCATTGAGTTAACGTCGTCATGCCGCCATCTCCCTGACCAGTTTTTCCGCCTGCTGGCGAACCTGCGCCAGAAACGCCTCACCACATGCCTCAAGTTCATCACGCCCGATGTAGCTGATTGCCGGTCCCTTCCAGGTCTTGTCGAAAACAGCAATAGCACCAGCGAAGAAAGCGCCTGTCGGCACCTGCTTCTCGTCCTTCGGTATAAACCAGGCAGGCAGTTCAAAACCAATACGCCCGCGAATAAAAGCAATATGATCTGCATCTTCCGGCCACCACACTTCGCTGGTGGCCGCTTTGATCAGGAAAACATAGCGCCCGCCCTTATCACGCATGGCACTGGCATGTTTCATGATGTAACGCATGCCGGTGATGTATTGCCCCTCATGCTGACTGGCGCGGCTGTATGGGGGATTACCAAAGGCAGCACCTTTAAGCTCCGCAAGACGTTCTGACCAGTCATGCGCCAGCGCGTTATCTTCCGCCGTGTAATACGCGGCACATTTGGCGTTATCACCGTCAGTAAACAGATCCAGAACAAACGGGCCAAACAGGGTGTTAATTCCCCAGAAAATGTTGTCCGGCGTGCGCCACTGATCGCCCACTTCCTTCAGTTCATGGGCTGGTTTGTTCCGCAGTTCCACCAGCGCCTGGCAATATTTATTACTCATTAAGCCCCCACGTAATTCCCTGACAGATACCACTCTTCACCCGATGCAGCGCGCTTGCTGCTTTTCCGTAAGCACCGCTCACGACGCGCCAGAAAATTGTTTCGTTCTGGCTGGGAGTGGCTTTCACGGAATGCCGCCATCCACACGGTTGCAGCACGACGGTATAAGCCCCTGGACTCCAGTTCTTCAGCCTGGCGGGTCAGGCACAAAATCACCCGTGGATCGTTAGTGCCGACATAGAAATTGCGCACAGGTCTGGTTTCTCGAACTGGTTGTGGTTCCGGTTCCTGCGCTCTCTCAGTCAGGCGCGGGAAATGTCTGCGTGTATCTCCTTCACAACGGTGAGCCACACGCCCACTCTGACGTAACTTGCTTGCTGACTGCAGAACGCGCTGCCGTGAGTAACCTGCAAAAGCATCCGCAATGTCTCCGGAAGTACACCCCGGATGGGCTTCAATGAATTTCTGAACGTCATTTAACAGACTCATGATCACCCCCTGAATCCTGCCGGGATCTGGCTGTAGTCCACGTTGTCGTAACTGGCTTTGAAGTACGGGTCTTCACGTTTTTCTGTGTGCGTGCTGACGGACGGCGATAAGCGCAGGGAAAGCTCATCCCATTTTTCCCGCAACTTCGACGGGCTGAGCACGTTACGGCACCAGAACGGATCGCGGCTGACGCGGCTGTACATCTCGCAGATTTGTTTGTGAGTACGACCATCCTGCACACACATCAGGCGAATTTCGTTTGCCCAGGCTGTCCAGTTCGGTTCTTTGGGACGAACCACCTCGCCGTCACATTCGGCGGCCTGCTCGTACAGGGCGATGATTTTTTTCCAGAGCCACTGTGCGCAGGTCAAATCATCCTGCGTTCCCCACTGGCGCTTTTTAGGGCTGAATACAACCGCATCAGGATGGCGAGTTAAAAACTCCTGTTCAGCCGTTTGCGTGTCCGGTTGCGAAGCGTCCGGACGAGAAGAGGTTTTATTCTCTGTAGTAATCTCTGTTGTATTCTCTGTAAGATCATTGGGCCATTTTGACCCGATGACAGCGTGTCGTTTTGAACCAATGGATCGTGTCATTTTGCGCCCATCCATCAGGTCACTTTGACCCGATGGAGAAGTGCATTTTGACCTGATTGATTCGTTCACTTTGACCTCTTCTAAAAGCTCACTTTCATAGTTGATCGTGTAGAAGTTGGTCATGTCACGCTTCGATTTATTGAGTTGCTCGCGACGCAAAACCCCAAGTGATTTCAGGCTTGCAAATGTGCGTTTCAGAGTGGACTCTGACCAGAACGGAAACTGCTCCAGCCACTGTTCTGTCGTGTTATAAACCCAGCGAATTCCGCCATGCTCAGTGCCTGAATTCGTTTCATTCAGCCAGTAATGAAGCTGCTGCAACACAATTGCCTCATTCAGACCAATACGGCATGCAAGATCACGATTTATCACAATGGGCTGGGATGTCATTAACAGGCTCATGACCGACCTCTATTTCCCTGAATTTACGACGAAACTGTTCGAGCGGGCTGAAGCACTCATGTTCATAGCCTTCACGGAGGTAGATAACCCGTTGTGTTTCCGGCTCCCAACGAATGACTCTGACGGGCACTCCGTAGTGATCTTTGAACCAGCGGTTAACTTGTCGCAAAGGACTGTCTCCTTCTGCCGGTTGAAATCCCCCACAGCCCACTCTGCAAAGCTGTGGGTTACAATTTCCCTGTCACCTGGTACATTCACTGCATAGCAATACTCCACCTTCGCTTTTCCACCCGGTACAGGAAGCGCAATCAGTTGCGAGCGACGGTAGTGTGTTGTTAAACTGTTCATGCGTTAGTTTCTCCACAACCAGAAGCAATCGACGCCACGACGCCCGGAGCTGCACACTCGCGGGCGTTACTCTTTTCCGGCGCACAAAAAACACGAAATAACAGTGTTAAATGCTCCTGCCACTTCGCCATTACTTGGTAGCTGTTCTCTTCGATTTGCTCACGCTCAGCTTGGTCAATAACTCCATCAGCAGTTGCCTTGCGTAAGTACTGGGAATGCTTGCCAATCCATTCTATTGACTCCATCAGCCGCTGATTAATGTCACCATTGTCAATGTCATCAATGACCACCAGCGGCACAAACACCCCATTACTACGACGGGCTATTGCATCCGTTACATGCCTGGTACCACTGGCATCCTGTAAAACCATGGCCCACTCAAGTGGAAAAATTTGATCCCCACCGCTACGCAGTCTGTTATGCAATTGATCTTTTGCTGGGGTGATATCATCAGATTTATACAAACCAAGAATTTCTGCTGCTTCCTCATAGCCATGAGGTAAATCAGCAATCGTTCTTCGTATTGCTGCCACCAGCCATGCTGGTTGCTTATCAACTTTCCATTCAGGTTCTTTACCCACGTTTAAGCCCTCATATCTGTGGTTTCTGTAAATCGATTTATCCATTAGATTTTTCATAAAGCTCAGGTTTAAATGGCAACCGTCCGCAAGTTCTATATGCAGCCTCTGCTGCACGTCCTTTTGGAATTAACTGGCCAGGACGGTTTCGCCACTGATAAACGGCTTCAGTTGTTATGCCGAAAAAAGCAGCAACTTTCTCAATGCTGCCGAAGTAGCTTTCGATATCGTCAGTCGTCATATGCCCTCCAAACTAAGTTTTATTAGATGTTAATTATCAATCTATCTTAGGTCAATAAAAACTAAGATTACTTAGTAATTAAAGAAATGGTGCTCCTATGGAAACGGTTGGTCAGCGTATAAAAGCTCTGAGAAGAGTTACCAGAACGTCCCAGAAAGAATTGGGTAAATTTTGTGGAGTAAGTGACGTTGCTGTGGGGTACTGGGAGAAAGACATCAATGTCCCTGGTGGGGAAGCACTTTCAAAATTAGCGAAGTTCTTCAATACGTCAATAGATTACATTCTTTATGGTGCGGAGTTTGAAGGCAAACTCGTCACAAACATGCGCAGAGTTCCTGTAATCTCGTGGGTTCAGGCTGGGCAGTTTACTGAGTGCAGGACAGCAGAAGTGTTTAGTGAAGTAGACAAGTGGGTAGATACATCATTAAAGATTGGTGATAACTCATTTGCATTGGAGGTTAAAGGCGACTCCATGACTAACCCTAACGGCCTCCCAACAATACCAGAAGGCGCAACAGTGATTGTAGATCCTGATGCAGAACCCCGGCATGGAAAAATAGTCATCGCTAGACTTGATGGAACAAACGAAGCCACAGTAAAAAAATTAGTTATCGATGGCCCTCAAAAGTTTTTAGTGCCATTAAATCCCCGGTACCCCAACATCCCGATCAATGGTAATTGCCTCATCATTGGTGTAGTCAAAGGAGTTCAATACGAACTCTAGCCCCCCCCTTTTCTCTAACCAAAACACCGAACTAAGAAAAGTTTGGTGTTTTCTCTTGCCATCAAAACTAAGTTAAGTTAGATTTTATATCAAAGATAACGAACAGGCAGGACGCCCACGAAGTAGCCGACGGTGGCGTATGAATGACCGGATGATTCGCACATGGCAGGAGAGTGAATATGGATGGCAGTATCGACAACCAACGAGATGCCTGGCTTGTGGTGATTGAAGCAGCAAAAACTGCATTAAGCCAAGTTGAAAGCAGTAACTACAGAACAGTTAAACAAATGGCTTTGGGCTCTATTATCTATGCCTTTGAAAAGCTGGGCTTTGATTTTGAAGCAACGAGTATTCTGTCAGAACAACATGAAAAAATGAATAGAGAAGACGCCGCAGCCTATATCGGCGTAGAAGCGCAAACCTTAGCTAATTGGGCTAGCACAGGAAAAGTTCGAATACCTTTTTTAAAAATCGGTAGAAAGGTTATTTACCTAAAAAGTGATCTTGATGCCTATCTTGCCTCATCGAAGGCAAATACCACCAAGTAGCTCACGTACCTACCACCTCGCCTGATGTGGCTAAAAGCAGGCACATAACAGCTAAGTATTTTCAACCAGAGAGAATCCTTAGCGTTGTGGTGAATGCGGCTCAGCGCACGCGGGTTAAGGTTGAGACTGACAGTCGACCTTCTGTGGATACCCACCCGCCTGGTGTGCAACCTTCGCCAGGCACCGGGAGGCACCCGGCACCACAACAGCCACTGCTTTGGCGGTACCAGTTTGTACACTTGCTTCCGGCTGGTACCGTCCTTTTTACAAAACAGAGAAGAGCATCACCGGACGACGGGCTCATAACCCAATCCATCCGGGCGGCTGCCACCGCAGGTGTTCTTCTCTGTTTTGTGGAGAAACTAATCGGCCTTGCAGGGTCGATATGATGAGGAGCAGCAAAATGGCTAGCGAACGCAGTACTGATGTGCAGGCATTTATCGGGGAGCTGGACGGCGGCGTATTTGAAACCAAAATCGGCGCAGTTCTCAGTGAAGTCGCTTCCGGTGTGATGAACACGAAAACCAAAGGTAAGGTCTCACTCAACCTGGAAATCGAACCATTTGATGAGAACCGTGTGAAAATCAAACACAAACTCTCATATGTTCGCCCGACTAACCGTGGGAAAATTTCCGAAGAAGACACCACCGAAACGCCGATGTATGTCAATCGCGGTGGTCGCCTGACTATTCTGCAGGAAGACCAGGGACAATTACTAACTCTTGCCGGTGAACCTGACGGAAAACTCCGCGCAGCAGGTCATTAATATCGTTCTTAATTAACCGATTATTTATCTCATCACTGAATATCTTTATATAGTGAGGACTTATTATGTCTCAGAACTTAGACGCAACCGCAATTAATCAAATCCATGCCCTTATTTCTGCTCAGGGTGTTAATGAAATTATCAGTAAGATTGGTGCCGATGCTGTGGCATTGCCTGAGAATTTCCGCATTCATGATCTGGAAAAATTTAATTTAAATCGCTTCCGTTTCCGTGGTGCGCTTTCCACTGCCAGCATCGATGACTTTACCCGTTATTCTAAAGATCTTGCAGATGAAGGCACCCGCTGCTTTATCGATGCCGATAATATGCGAGCAGTCAGTGTGCTTAACCTGGGTACTATTGATGAACCAGGTCACGCAGATAACACCGCCACTCTCAAACTGAAAAAGACAGCACCGTTCTCTGCCCTGTTGTCTGTTAACGGCGAGCGTAACTCCCAGAAGTCACTGGCAGAATGGATTGAAGACTGGGCCGACTACCTTGTGGGCTTTGATGCTAATGGTGACGCTATTCAGGCAACAAAAGCGGCTGCGGCGGTCCGTAAAATCACGATTGAAGCAAACCAGACCGCTGATTTTGAAGATAATGACTTCAGCGGCAAACGCTCCCTGATGGAGTCTGTCGAAGCGAAGACCAAAGATATTATGCCAGTGGCATTTGAATTTAAATGCGTTCCGTTTGAAGGTCTGAAAGAACGTCCATTTAAATTACGCCTCAGCATTATCACTGGCGATCGTCCTGTACTGGTTCTGCGCATTATTCAGCTGGAAGCAGTGCAGGAAGAAATGGCTAACGAATTTCGTGATCTGCTTGTTGAGAAATTCAAAGACAGCAAAGTAGAAACCTTTATTGGTACTTTCACCGCCTGATTTCATTACTGCAAATGCCCCTGCGGGGGCATTTATGGAAACGTAGTTAACTCAATAATCGCCGGATGGTGAGGGCTTCCTTTTACCCGAATTCAGCGCGGTGCAGCGCATATAACGTGGAGAACAAAATGTCATTTATTAAAACTTTTTCCGGGAAGCATTTTTATTATGACAGGATAAATAAAGACAACATCGATATTAACGATATCGCGGTTTCCCTTTCAAATATCTGTCGCTTTGCCGGTCATCTTTCACACTTCTACAGCGTCGCCCAACATGCGGTGCTTTGCAGCCAGCTGGTGCCGCAGGAATTTGCTTTTGAAGCGTTAATGCATGATGCAACAGAAGCGTATTGCCAGGACATCCCCGCGCCACTGAAACGCCTTCTTCCTGACTATAAACGGATGGAAGAAAAAATAGACGCCGTAATCCGTGAGAAATACGGGTTACCCCCGGTTATGAGTACGCCCGTGAAATATGCCGATCTCATCATGCTGGCAACCGAACGCCGTGATCTCGGGCTTGATGATGGCTCTTTCTGGCCTGTACTGGAAGGCATCCCGGCAACAGAGATGTTCAACGTGATTCCACTGGCACCGGGCCATGCCTACGGGATGTTTATGTAACGATTCAACGAGTTATCGGAATTACGCAAATGTGTATAACTCATGTAGTTAGTTTTTCTGGCGGGAGAACATCTGCATATCTTGTTCACCTGATGGAAGAACAAAGAAAGGCTGACAATAACGTCTGCTACATCTTTATGGATACCGGTTGCGAACATCCGCTGACATACCGCTTTATTCGGGAGGTTGTGAAGTTCTGGGGCATACCGCTAACTGTGTTGCAGGTCGATATAAATCCAGAGCTTGGGCAGCCAAATGGTTATACGGAATGGGAACCAAAGGATATTCAGACACGAATGCCGGTGCTTAAACCGTTTATGGACATGGTAAAAAAATATGGCACGCCATACATCGGCGGCGCGTTCTGCACTGACAGATTAAAACTCACCCCCTTCACAAAATACTGCGATGACCATTTCGGACGAGGGAATTACATCACATGGCTGGGTATTCGTGCAGACGAACCTCATAGGCTGAAACCGAAATCGGGCGTCCGGTATCTTGCCGAGCTATCTGATTTTGATAAGTCGGATGTTATCCGGTGGTGGCATAAACAACCTTTTGATTTGCAAATCCCGGAGCACCTCGGGAACTGTGTTTTCTGCATCAAAAAGTCCACGCAAAAGCTGGGGCTTGCATGTAAAGACGAACCTGGTCTGATGCGAGTTTTTAATGAGCTGGTTACAGGTAAACACGTCCGGGATGGTCACCGAAAGACAAATAAAGACGTTATGTACCGTGGTCATCTGAGCCTTGACGGGATTGCCAGAATGTATGCCGACAGCGACTACAGAAATTTGTATCAGGCGATGGTGCAAGCCAGGCGATTCGATACCGGCTCGTGTTCAGAGTCATGTGAAATCTGGGGTGATCAATTGGAATTGAAATTCGAAGAGGTGGTGGCATGACAATCGTAAAAACCCATACCGGCATTGTGATCACCAAAGACGGCCCGCAGGTAAAAAAACTTCACCAGACAGAGCGGATGTGGGTCGTCGGCAAAAACGAGTTTTACCACAAAGAAACCGGACGCCGCCACTTTGCAGAAAATACGCGCCGCCGACTACTGATCGACACCATCAAGCCTATCGAGGTGAAGCATGTTTAAACAGAACGAAAAATCTATCGCTCAAATTGCTGAGTATATCCCGCGTGCGTGCCGGGGTATGCAGTTGCAGGAAGCCAAAGCGCGCTTGGAGAAAAAAATTGCGCTCTATATCGATGACGGCTGTGATGCTGCCGTTCTTAACGCGGCGTTCGCGCCAGCTCTTAACAGTCATACGCGGGAGTCTTTTTTTTCGCGCATCGCAGCGCAGATCCGTAAAGGAGGCAACCAGTGAGCAATTATCTGTACTGGTCTGGCTTAGTGGCTAACATTGCGCTCATGTTGTTCGTGGCTCTTTGCATCTGGGTTTGGTTTATCTGGCCTTTTGTAGAGGCCATGAGCATAACTCGGTGCTTTATTTGCGCATCAAAGACTTCTGGATGCAAACCAACTGTAAGAGCAATTATCAGAACTTTAAAATACTGGTATCTGGATTTGCTTTTCGGCAGGGGCTGGACGCGAATTAGTAACCGCCAGTTTGAATGGGAAGGCGTCGGTAACTGGCGAATTCACAGCAGCAAAGAAACGCAGGAGGTGAAGTAATGAACAACTTAATGATCGACCTTGAGACGATGGGGAAAAATAAGGATGCTCCAATCGTTTCCATTGGCGCGGTGTTCTTCACCCCAGAAACCGGAGACATCGGACAAGAATTCTATACGGTTGTCAGCCTGGAAAGTGCTATGGAGCAAGGGGCCACACCTGACGGCGATACCATCCTGTGGTGGTTGAAACAGAGCCCTGAAGCACGAGCTGCAATCTGTATTGATGATACTTTGTCGATCAGCGATGCACTCTCTGAACTGAGCCATTTCATTAATCAGCATGCAGACAATACAAAATATTTAAAAGTCTGGGGTAACGGGGCCACCTTCGACAACGTAATTTTACGTGGAGCTTATGAGCGAGCAGGACAAATCTGCCCGTGGGCATACTGGAATGACCACGATGTACGCACGATCGTTACGCTTGGGCGTTCCATCGGATTCGACCCCAAAATGGACATGCCTTTCGATGGCGAACGGCACAACGCCCTGGCCGATGCCCGTCATCAGGCAAAATATGTTTCCGCTATCTGGCAGAAATTAATTTCTGCCACCAGCACAGAATTATGATTTTCCCGGGTGCAGCCGGTTTTGATGGAGAAAATTATGAACACCTTGTTTTTACTGATGGCTGAATTCAATACCCCTAACATTGAACTCTCAGCAGTTAGCCAAAAGTACTTTGGCATGAGTCCAGCCACGGCAGAAGCAAAAGCAAACGCTTGTAAGTTGCCCGTTCCAACATATCGCATCGGCACATCACAAAAAGCAAAACGCTGCATCAACATTCAGGATCTTGCGGAATATATTGACAAAAGACGGGAAGAAGGGCGAGCTGAGTGGGAAAAAGTCAGAACGGAAAAACAAAAATATAACTAAACTAAAACTATGGATAACCCGTATATGTACGGGTTATTTTTCTTTATCACTATCTTTTCTTGATTTGAACAATCCACTAACAACGAAACCAACCAAACCAACAATACTAATTGTACTTGTACCTAGTAATGCAACGATCGCTTCAACTGGAGGCTTTCCTTCATGTGCAATAAGAAACGATGTAAACATTGCGACAACGAATAAGCACCAACACGACATAAACCAAACCGTGAATGAGGCCATTTTTGTCCGAAGCTCATTGTCTATTTCTTTACCAGTTGCGTCAGCTATCTTATCCCGTACTTGTGATTTGAGCATATCAAGCTGAGCTTGAAGACTGTCCATTCTGTTCTGCTGCATAAACTCATGCAATGCACCAGTATTAGAACCAAACTCTTCTGCCTCCAGAATAGCTTTATTTTCTGAAGAAGAATCATCGTCGCTCTCATGATTAGACGGCTCAAATGCAGATTTAAAAATCTGTTCTTGACTGTCAGTAGAGTTTAAGGATGCTTCAGAGCGACCATTTTCAACACCTGCGGCCGCTCCGATAAGTTTATAGATATCTGAATTGTGAGACATGTCATCCCTGAATATTACTTTTTCAGAGGCCCTGACATTGCTGTCGGTTATTCAATAAATCATGATAATAAGCCTTGATCGCATCATTTGAGATGATTGACGAGCCAATACCATTATAAGCTTGTGACCAAGGCGTACCAGGCATATGAGTTAGAGTTGATAACTCAATTCCATTTTTCGAGCCGTAAAATTTATAAACAGCCCCTATAATGCTCTCTGCTTGTGGATCCATAGTAACAATGCCACCAAAAGGAGCTACTGCTACATTCGTAACAGGTTTATTCCCATAATCTTTGAAAGCATCGTACATTCCAGGAATAACTGGACCGTACTTCCACGCGGAGACACATTCATTGAGCAAAGGCTTACCTGTTAATGCTAAATAGTAACCATGTGCAATATAAGTAAGCTTCTGCAGTTGCATGTGGGTCAGAGGATTATGATGTTGGTTTCCCAACGTTATGAATTTATTGGCTATTTGTACCGGGCTGTACATAACCACCCTCCTCATTACACTGAATGTGCAAACAGTATCATCACTGTTATCTCAACCTAGCACGAACAAAAAAATTTTGGAAGATTGCAAGAGCAATTCACTGTGTTTATAACCAGCAAAGAACTGTACATATACACAGGTTACAAATTGGTGGCGAATTATACCTGCAGAAGTTGCGATGTCAACAAAGCGACCATCACAGTGTTTTGCATCTCACACTGCTATGACAAAAAATCTTTTGATAGGTTCCCAATAGGCTCCCACAAAACACATAACCAATTGTTTTTCAAAAACGATACATCCTATCGAGCATCGGGGCAATGGAGAAACGGTATGCGGGATAAGCGGTTTGTGATTCTGCTGACATGGCGTTTTTTTAAGCACCTGGTGAATTGGGGGCGCTACTATAGCATAACGAATATGCGATCAGGCAATGCGGCAGCTATGACGCCCTGTTCTCGGCGTTTAAATGAGAACTATGGTAAAGTAAGGACATTCTTAACCCCACTTTGAGGTGCCCAATGGAAAAGACCACAACGCAGGAGTTATTAGCGCAGGCTGAAAAACTCTGTGCGCAGCGTAATGTGCGCCTGACCCCGCAGCGCCTTGAAGTGTTGCGCCTGATGAGTCTGCAGGAAGGGGCAATCAGCGCCTACGATCTGCTTGATTTACTGCGTGAAGCAGAGCCGCAGGCCAAGCCGCCAACGGTTTATCGCGCGCTGGATTTTCTACTTGAGCAAGGTTTTGTGCATAAGGTGGAATCCACCAACAGCTATGTGCTCTGTCACCTGTTCGATCAACCAACACATACTTCAGCTATGTTTATTTGCGATCGCTGCGGCGCAGTGAAAGAAGAATGTGCGGAAGGTGTGGAGGACATCATGCATACGCTGGCGGCAAAAATGGGTTTTGCCCTGCGGCATAATGTGATTGAAGCACATGGATTATGTTCAGCATGTGTAGAAGTAGAAGCGTGTCGTCATCCTGAACAGTGCCATCATGACCACTCTATTCAGGTGAAAAAGAAACCTCGTTAAGAGGGCGTACATCCTTGTACACGTCGGGCAGGAGGGATTAATTACCAGCGGTATTCATTGCGGGTTTCCCAGTCCACGACCTCTTTCTCTGCCTGATCTTTCTGGTAACCGTAACGTTCCTGGATTTTACCCACTAACTGATCACGTTTACCTTCAATGACCGTCATATCATCATCGGTCAGTTTGCCCCATTGCTCTTTCACTTTACCTTTGAACTGTTTCCAGTTACCGCCGACTTCGTCTTTATTCATATTCAAGTCCTCATCGTTAGGTGGTGAATGAGAGTACGCTCGCTTTTCTTCTGAACGTGGGATTAAGTGTAGTCAGGAATTTGGCTTAGGATTATTTATTCAGAATATTTAACCGTCACGTTCCGGCAAACCAGGTTCCGTTGCGCCAGTGACGACGCCAGATAGCCGCCAGAGAAAGCCCGCGCAGCGCCAGAAAGACGGTTAACGCCAGCCACAAACCATGATTACCCAACCACGGCAACGTGAGGAGCGTAAGAGCAAACCCTGCTGCTGCCACCGCCATACTGTTTCGCATTTCGGCGGCGCGCGTTGCACCTATAAACATGCCGTCCAGCAGATAACACCAGACACCGACCAGCGGTAAAATGACCTGCCAGATAAGATAGCGATCGGCCAGCTGCTGAATCTGGGTTAATGACGTCAGCAACGCAATGATGTGTTCCCCTGCCAGCAAATAACTCACAGAAAACAGCAACGCTACGATCCCCGACTGGCGGCACGCTGCGCGCCAGACATCCAGTAACTGGCTCCCGTCGCGCGCACCGTATGCCTGACCTGAATGCGCTTCAACCGCGTAGGCAAAACCATCCAGCGCATAGGCGGTAAAGGTGAGTAGCGTCATCAGAACCGCGTTAACGGCGATAATGTCACTCCCCAGTCGCGCGCCAAGTACCGTTATCGCACCAAAACAGAGTTGCAGCAGCAGTGAGCGCAGCATGATGTCGCGGTTAAGCGCCAGCAAGCGACGGAAGTTCCCTCGCCAGGCTGTTTTCAGCATTTCGCCGGAAATTCCGCGTAGTTTGAGGATTTTACGCACCATTAGCAGACCAATCAGCAATGTTGCATATTCCGCAATAACCGTCGCCAGCGCCGCGCCCTGCACGTTCATATGCAGCCCCATCACCAGCCAGACATCCAGCACAATGTTGAGGATATTGCCGACCACTAACAAAATTACTGGCGCACGGGCATATTGCACGCCGAGTAACCAACCGAGTAATACCAGATTCGCCAGCGACGCAGGTGCGCTTAACCAGCGGATTTCAAGAAAGCGCCGCGCCTGTTCCAGGACTGCTTCACTACCGCCAACAATATGCAGCGCCAGATCGATAATCGGTGTACGCAGCAGCGCAATTAACGCCCCAGCCCCCAACGCCAACAGCAACGGTTGCACCAGCGCACAGGCTAATGCCTGAGGATTTTTGGCACCATAAGCCTGCGCAGTCAGCCCGGTAGTGCTCATGCGCAAAAACAGCAACAGCATAAAGAGAAAGCTGGTCGCCGTTGCACCAACCGCCACGCCGCCCAAATAAACCGGGCTATCAAGATGACCGATTACCGCCGTATCGACCAGTCCCAGCAACGGAACGGTGATATTGGAGAAAATCATGGGTAAGGCGAGATGCCAGAGTGCTTTATCAGATGAAGTGAGGAATGCCATGCAGACAAGCCTGATGAAGAGAGATGAAAAACAAACCGCGACGCCTGGCGGCATCGCGGTCTCAGAGATATGTTACAGCCAGTCGCCGTTGCGAATAACTCCAACCGCCAGCCCTTCAATGGTGAAGCTCTGCTGACGAAGGTCAACGACAATTGGTTTAAACTCGCTATTTTCTGGCAACAGTTCGACTTTATTGCCCTGTTTTTTCAGTCGCTTAACGGTAACTTCGTCATCAATACGTGCGACAACGACCTGACCGTTACGTACATCCTGAGTTTTATGCACTGCCAGCAAGTCGCCATCCATAATGCCGATATCTTTCATCGACATCCCGCTAACGCGCAGCAGGAAATCAGCATTCGGCTTGAACAAGGAAGGATCGACCTGATAATGACCTTCAATATGCTGCTGCGCCAGAAGCGGTTCACCGGCAGCCACACGACCTACCAGCGGCAACCCTTCTTCCTCTTCCTGCAACAGACGAATCCCGCGTGATGCGCCGGAAACAATTTCAATTACGCCTTTGCGTGCCAGCGCCTTCAGATGTTCTTCAGCCGCGTTTGGGGAACGGAACCCCAAACGCTGCGCGATTTCCGCACGCGTCGGCGGCATACCTGTCTGGCTGATGTGATCACGAATGAGATCAAACACCTCTTGTTGCCTGGCCGTTAACGCTTTCATTCCGCCCCCTGGGTGTATATACAGTTATGCTGTGAGTATATACAGCAAAAGGCGATTTTGGAACCATAAACTACACAATAAACCAGAGATTTATCGAATTCTGGAAGGGTTATCCAAAATGTGACCATAACAGAATGACCCAGGTTGCCACAGCGACGATAATCGCGATCAGCACCGCTGCGGACCCCATATCTTTTGCCCGCCCGGAAAGCTCGTGGTATTCAGAGCCAATACGATCAACCACCGCTTCGATGGCGCTATTGAGAATTTCCACAATCATCACCAACATAACGGAGCTAATAAGCAGTACGCGGGTAATCGCGTCCACATCCAGCCAGCAAGCGATGACCACCGCCAACAATACCGCCACGCCTTCCTGACGGAATGCCGCTTCGTTGATCCATGCAGCGCGTAAACCTTTCCAGGAATAGCCAGCGGCTTTGATAATTCGAGTGAATCCAGTGGTATTATTGGCCATTGAAAGAACCTTTTTACATTATGAGCGTCAATATCAGTGTACCGTTGAATCCGATGATTCCGGTAGCGTAGCGCCGCGCGAAACATGAGCGGATACCACAGAATTTCCCATGACTTTCTGCTATCCTTCCCGCGCATTTGCATTATTAACCAGAGGCTTTACATCGTTTATGTCCGGCTGGCCACGAATTTACTACAAATTACTGAATTTACCATTAAGCATCCTGGTAAAAAGCAAGTCTATTCCGGCAGCTCCTGCCCCGGAACTGGGGCTCGATACCTCTCGCCCAATTATGTACGTTTTACCGTACAACTCAAAAGCGGATTTGCTGACGTTGCGCGCCCAGTGCCTGGCGCATGACCTGCCTGATCCATTAGAGCCGCTGGAGGTAGACGGCACGCTACTGCCGCGCTATGTGTTTATTCATGGCGGGCCGCGTGTTTTCACCTATTACACGCCGAAAGAAGAGTCTATCAAGCTGTTCCACGACTATCTCGATCTGCACCGTAGCAACCCAAATCTGGATGTGCAGATGGTGCCGGTATCGGTGATGTTTGGTCGTGCGCCAGGACGTGAAAAAGGCGAAGTAAACCCGCCACTACGTATGCTCAACGGCGTACAGAAATTTTTCGCCGTACTGTGGCTTGGTCGCGATAGCTTTGTGCGTTTCTCGCCGTCAGTTTCGCTACGCCGCATGGCTGATGAACACGGCACAGATAAAACTATCGCCCAGAAACTGGCGCGTGTGGCGCGTATGCACTTTGCCCGTCAGCGTCTTGCTGCCGTGGGTCCACGCTTGCCTGCTCGTCAGGATTTGTTCAATAAGCTACTCGCCTCGCGTGCAATTGCCAAAGCGGTAGAAGATGAAGCACGCAGCAAAAAAATCTCCCATGAAAAAGCGCAGCAGAACGCGATTGCGCTGATGGAAGAGATTGCGGCGAATTTCTCTTACGAGATGATCCGCCTGACTGACCGTATTCTGGGCTTCACCTGGAACCGGCTCTATCAGGGCATCAACGTCCATAATGCCGAACGCGTTCGCCAGCTGGCTCACGACGGTCATGAGCTGGTGTATGTGCCATGCCACCGTAGCCACATGGACTACCTGCTGCTCTCTTACGTGCTGTATCACCAGGGGCTGGTGCCGCCGCATATCGCTGCCGGGATCAACCTGAACTTCTGGCCTGCCGGGCCGATTTTCCGCCGTCTGGGTGCGTTCTTTATTCGCCGTACTTTTAAAGGCAATAAACTCTACTCTACTGTCTTCCGTGAATATCTCGGCGAACTGTTCAGCCGTGGTTATTCCGTTGAGTACTTTGTGGAAGGCGGTCGTTCGCGTACAGGGCGTTTGCTTGATCCGAAAACCGGCACGCTGTCGATGACCATTCAGGCGATGCTGCGTGGCGGTACACGTCCGATTACGTTGATTCCGATCTACATCGGTTATGAGCACGTCATGGAAGTGGGTACTTACGCCAAAGAACTGCGCGGCGCGACGAAAGAGAAAGAGAGCCTGCCGCAGATGCTGCGCGGTTTAAGCAAGCTGCGTAATCTCGGTCAGGGGTATGTCAACTTCGGTGAACCGATGCCGTTGATGACCTATCTCAACCAGCACGTGCCAGACTGGCGTGAATCTATTGACCCTATCGAAGCTGTACGCCCGGCCTGGTTAACGCCGACGGTCAATAACATTGCTGCCGATCTGATGGTGCGCATTAACAACGCAGGCGCGGCTAACGCCATGAACCTGTGCTGTACTGCGCTGCTGGCGTCACGTCAGCGTTCACTCACTCGCGAGCAATTGACTGAGCAGCTTAATTGTTATCTCGATTTGATGCGCAACGTGCCTTACTCCACGGACTCTACCGTTCCTTCAGCCAGCGCCGGTGAGCTGATTGATCACGCGCTGCAAATGAACAAGTTTGAAGTCGAGAAAGACACCATCGGCGACATTATCATTCTGCCGCGTGAGCAAGCGGTGCTGATGACCTACTATCGCAACAACATTGCGCATATGTTGGTTCTGCCTTCGCTGATGGCAGCAATTGTGACGCAGCATCGGCACATCTCCCGCGAAGTATTGATGGAGCACGTCAATGTGCTTTACCCAATGCTAAAAGCGGAGCTGTTCCTGCGCTGGGAGCGTGACGAGTTGCCGGGCGTTATTGATGCGCTGGCGAATGAGATGCAACGCCAGGGGCTGATTACGCTGCAAGATGATGAGTTGCATATCAATCCGGCGCACTCCCGCACGCTTCAGTTGCTTGCCGCAGGTGCGCGCGAAACGCTGCAACGTTATGCGATTACCTTCTGGCTGTTGAGCGCCAACCCGTCGATCAATCGCGGTACGCTGGAGAAAGAGAGCCGCACTGTGGCACAACGTCTTTCCGTGCTGCACGGCATCAACGCGCCGGAGTTCTTCGACAAAGCGGTGTTTAGTTCTCTGGTGCTGACGCTGCGTGATGAAGGGTATATCAGCGACAGCGGCGACGCCGAACCAGCAGAAACGATGAAGGTTTATCAGTTGCTGGCGGAGTTGATTACGTCCGATGTGCGCTTAACGATTGAGAGTGCGACGCAGGGCGAAGGGTAACTGGTGAGCGTTGCCGGATGTATCCGGCCTACCATGACCTGCAAATTCAATAAATTGCGATGTGTTATGGAGGCCTGATAAGCGCAGCGCATCAGGCAGCTTTTCCCAGAAAAAAAGCCGGATGACCATGACCATCCGGCTTTTTTACATCATCAGAAATGCCAGTAACTCATTGCCAGCCCTAAAAACAGTACCAGGCCAACATAGTTATTATTCATAAACGCTTTAAAACAGGCTTCACGCTCGCGATTGGCAATCAGTTTTTGTTGATAAACAAACAGCGCGCCCGCGACCAGAATTGACCAGTAATATCCCCAGCCTAATCCATTTAACTCACCAATAATCGCCATCAGTACCAGTACGCCAACCTGCAAAATGCCAATAATCAATTTATCGTATTGACCAAACAGAATCGCAGTGGATTTAATGCCAATCTTCACGTCGTCGTCACGGTCAACCATCGCATACTGCGTGTCGTAAGCCACCGCCCACAGAATATTGGCGAGGAACATTAACCAGCAGCTTAACGGCACCGATTCACTCACAGCGGCAAAAGCCATTGGAATCGACCAACCAAACGCCGCCCCCAGCACTACTTGCGGTAGATGGGTGTAACGCTTCATAAACGGGTAAACCCACGCCAGCACCAGCGCGGCAATCGACAACAGAATAGTCATCGTATTCAGCGTCAGCACCAGTAAGAACGAAATTAGCACCAGCACGACAAACAGCGCGCGCGCCTCTTTCTCCGTCACGGCGCCACTGGGAAGCGGTCGGTTTGCCGTGCGCTTAACATGACCATCAAACTTACGGTCCGCATAGTCATTCACTACACAACCGGCTGCACGCATCAGCCAGACGCCAGCGACAAACACCGCCAGGATCCAGAGTTGGGGAACACCGGGTGTCGCCACCCATAGCGCCCATAAAGTTGGCCAGAGCAGCAGTAACGCACCAATTGGCTTATCCGTACGCATTAAGCGGTGAAACGCCAGCAGCTTATTTTGCGTCAGACTCCACTCCATATTTTTTTCCTCTTAGTACAACGGTGATGCCGGTAAAAACAGTTCGGTCAGCAGCAGCGGCTTACCACTTAATCGCAGGCGGGAACGTCGCCCCCAAAGTCCGGCATCACGGCCTATCTCAATAAAGTCACGGGTTAATGTCGATGATGTAAACAGATAGCGTCCTAACGGCGTTTTGCCCAATTTTTGTAACGCCAGCTCGGGGCCGCTTAACGTTGACACAGGAACGACGGTACGCCCGGCGAGCCAGGGTTCTCCATCAGCGCATAACAAAATCTCACGTAACCAGTAACGGGATTCTTTCGGCAACAGCGGTAATTCTTCGGGGATTTCATTCTGCTCGACAAACCCTTCGCGGATCATCGTCACGCTCACCGTTTTTCCCTGCTGTTCAAAACGTTTGGTCATGGAATCTTCCAGCAACAACCAGTCGAGCAGTTGCGGTTCCAGCGCAGGGATCTCTGCAAAATAGCGCAGCGCACGCAGTTGCGTTAACGCGGGGTGTGACATGCCGAACTCTCCGTTACATAACGTAAAGGCATTGTATCGCAGAAAAGCGTTAACGGGAGATGTAAAGCATATTAAGTGATCTAATACGCAACAATAACGCAACAATCACAGGAAGGAGAGAAAAAAAGGTGCGCCCGAAGACGCACCAGTTGTTGCAAAATCAGCACTGTGGGGCGTAATTACCCCTTGCCTTTTACACTGCTGATAAAGGTGGAACGGGCAGATGTCGAACCCAGGCGTTCAGCTTCATCAAGCAGTTTTAACGCCTTATCAACATCACCTTTCGCGACAGCGTTTTTAATCGCGGTATTAAAATAACTTTCCGTGTCGTTGAGCATAGGTTCACTTTTCTTCGCCGGTGCCGGAGCAGGTGCGGCTGCGGCTGGTGCCGCCGTGTTGCCTACCGTAACCGGAGCCGGAGCGGAAGAACCAAATAGAGGCCCCACCAACACGCTGGAGCTGGAGTTGGTTTTCACTTTCAGTTTCAGCAGACCATCAGTGGTATGACGAGCAACCGGGTCTGGAATATCCGGCACCGAGTTACCGACGCCTTTGGCATAGGCTTTTGCCGGATCGAGCAGTTGCGTCGTCTGCTGGAGATCTTTTTCAGTGGTAAAGACCAGTACATAAAGTTTTTGCTGCCCCAACGCCGGTGTCAGGCGCATAACGCCTTCCAGACGATCAGCACTCATCACACCCGGTTCCTGGTAGGTGAAATAACTGCTGGGGAAAAAGGCCGATGGTGTCATGTTCTGATCAAGAATCAGCACGTTCGGCGCAAATACGCTGGTTTGTTTGTTCACTTCACTGGTCAGCGTCAGAGTCAGCTCGCCAATGTTTGCCGGGACGCTGTATGCGGCGACTGAACCGCTGATGCCAGGGACGTTCAGTTGTTGCCCGCCAGTCGCCAGTTGGGTGGTCTGGGTTTTAGATTGATCGACTGGCGTCCAGGTTAATTGTTGCAGCGCGGCAGATGGAATGGCTGGCGCATCGCTGGTGTTTTGCGGCACGTAGTTAACATCGGCAAGGCTGATTCCAGGCGCGCTTGCCAGCAACCCTGCTGATAAACAGAGGGCGATGAGACTTTTATTCATTTTCATTGTTTTCACCTCAAAATCTGGAGTTCAGCGGTAGCCAGGCAATAGCGCGCTTAACCCGATAATCAGAGGGGCTTACGCCCCTTATAGATAATGACAACCCGTTTTATGCCGGATGCGGTGCAAGCACCTTATCCGGCCTACACATTGCTATTACCACCAGATTTCCATCTGGGCACCGAAGGTCCACTCATCGCTATCACCGCGACCGAAGCTACCGCCTTCGAAATTCGCCGGAACAGCTTTGCCGTAGTTCGGGTTGGAAGAGGAGCTACCGTTGTAGTCATAACCCCATTTCTCATCCCACTTGGCGTAGGTTGCGAAGACACGAATAGCCGGGCGTGACCAGATGCTGTCGCCAGCCTGCCATTGTTGTGCGAGGGTGATTTTGTACTGATTGTTCTTGTCGCCAGTACGCTGGGATTCGACGTTGTCGTAACCCACTTCCAGCAAGGTACTCATGATAGGCGTCCACTTGTACATTGGACGAATACCGACGGTCCACCATTTGGTGCCGTTGTCGTTATCCCAGTTGATATCCTGGTACATACCCACGTACATCATGTCCCAGTTGTCGCCCATGGAGATCGCACCGTGATCGAGGATACGCAGCAGGTGACCGTTATTGTTGATATTATAGGCAAATTTTTCGTTATCAAACGCAACGCCAGAACCCTGCGACAGACCTTTACCCTGCGAGGTCATCGAGTCAGTAGCGTACTGAACAACAAACTTGTTGAAGCCTTTCAGGATGCTCTGGGTATGCTCGGCAGTGAACATCCAGCCATCTTTCGATGCGCCATCAACCAGACGATAGTTATCACGCAGGTTAGCGCGACCGTAGTCAACACCCAGCTCCAGGGTGCCGCCCGGGTTGATTTCCATCTGCGCTAAACGCACGTCGAAGACGTCGTTCGCTGTCTCGTTGGTATAGTCATAGATATTGTTGCTGGCGAAAGAAGAAGAACCGCCCGCTTCAGAAGAACGCGTTGCTGCCAGAGAAAGTTTACCGAAGCCAACGTCGATGTTTTCCAGACCGGCACCAGGACCAGAAATATCCCAGTAGTAGAAGTCGATCATATGAACGTCATGACGCTGATAGAAACGCTTACCGGCCCAAATGGTGGCACCAGGCAGCCATTCAATCAGGTTTTTCCCCTGCACGTTCGCTTCACGGAAGGCCGGATCGGTGGCTTCCCAGTCATTCTGTTGTGCTACGGAATAGGCCACGTTAGTGTCGAAATAGAAGCTCTTATCGCCCTCTTTCCACACTTCCTGACCCAATTTTAATTCAGCATAAGTTTCACATTCGTTGCCAAGACGGTATTTACTTTGAGCGCCAGTGGTCTGGAAACACTGTTGTTCACCGCCGCTCCCTGTCCAGCCGATCCCGGAACGAGCGTAACCGTGGAAATCCACAGCCATTGCCTGAGCAGACATTACGCCTGCTGCGACGGCAACCGCCAGAGGAAGTTTGCGCAGAGTAATCATCATTCTATCTCCTGAGTCATTGCTTTTCTTTTTTCACATCGCCTGTTACAGGCTTTGTGTCTTTTGTAGGGGTGCTTAAACGCCCGGCTCCTGATGCAGTCGACGACATGCAGTGCCATCCTCACGGAACAGATGGCAACGCTCTGGCGGCAGGCCGATAGCGAATGTGGCACCTTCTTCTACCAACACCACGTCAGACTGGCGGTACACCAGGTTTTGACGAATGGAAGGGATCTGGATATGAATTTGCGTTTCGTTGCCGAGCTGCTCGACCACCTGAACTTCACCCTCAAGGATGACGTCGGCGATATCGCTTGGCAGTAAATGTTCCGGGCGAATGCCCAGCGACATGTTGGCGCCGACCTGAACGTTATGGCTTTCAACCGGCAGCCAGACCTGCTGGAGGTTTGGCATCGGCAGCTCAACCTGGACTTGATCGATTGCAACGGCAGTTACTTTCACCGGCAAAAAGTTCATCTTCGGTGAACCGATAAAACCGGCGACAAAGCGGTCGGCCGGATAGTGATACAACTCAAGCGGCTTCCCGACCTGCGCCACGCGACCGGCGTCCAGCACCACGATTTTGTCGGCCAACGTCATCGCTTCGACCTGATCGTGGGTGACGTAAATCATCGTGCGACCCAGGCGTTTATGCAGACGGGAAATTTCGATACGCATCTGTACACGCAGCGCGGCGTCAAGGTTAGAAAGCGGTTCATCGAGTAAAAACACGCTTGGCTCAGCCACCAGCGTACGACCAATCGCCACACGTTGACGCTGTCCGCCGGAGAGCGCCTTCGGTTTGCGATCCAGCAAATGCGCCAGTTGCAGCACTTCCGCCACCTGGTTAACACGCTGGTTGATAACCTCTTTCTTCGCGCCTGCCAGTTTCAGGCCAAAAGACATATTTTCTGCCACAGACAGATGGGGATAGAGCGCATAGGACTGGAACACCATGCCGACGCCGCGTTCTGCTGGCGGGGTGTCGTTCATTCGTTTTTCATCGATGAACAGGTCGCCGCTGGTGATCGTCTCAAGACCGGCAATCATGCGCAGTAAAGTGGATTTACCGCAGCCAGATGGTCCGACAAACACCACGAACTCACCTTCGTGGATGTCGAGGTTGATATCTTTCGATACCACCACATCCCCCCAGGCCTTCGTTACATTTTGTAGCTGTACGCTCGCCATGCCCTTCTCCCTTCGTTACAACCTGTCATCGACAGCAACATTCATGATGCAGTGACTATGCGTCATCGGAAGATGGCTTAAATCCTCCACCCCCTGGCTTTTTTATGGGGGAGGAGGCGGGAGGATGAGAAGATGGGGTCTGCATAGTAATCCGAGGGAAAGTAAGGAAATTCGTGATATTGCTTGCAAAAAACACGGCAATTTTGTGTGCGCCTTACCGCAATACTGCCGTTTCTGCGATGCAGATCACATAAAACGCAGGTGGGGCGTAGGGGCAAGGAGGATGGAAAGAGGTTGCCGTATAAAGAAACTAGAGTCCGTTCAGGCGTTTTCACAAGCACTTCACCAACAAGGACCAGAGATTATGAAAATAAAAACAGGTGCACGCATCCTCGCATTATCTGTTTTGACGACGATGATGTTTTCCGCCTCGGCTCTCGCCAAAATCGAAGAAGGTAAACTGGTAATCTGGATCAACGGCGATAAAGGCTACAACGGCCTCGCAGAAGTGGGTAAGAAATTCGAGAAAGATACCGGAATTAAAGTCACCGTTGAGCATCCAGATAAGCTGGAAGAGAAATTCCCTCAGGTTGCGGCCACTGGCGATGGTCCGGACATTATTTTCTGGGCGCACGACCGCTTTGGCGGCTATGCCCAATCTGGCCTGTTGGCTGAAATCTCCCCAGACAAAGCGTTACAGGACAAGCTGTATCCGTTTACCTGGGATGCTGTACGTTATAACGGCAAACTGATTGCTTATCCGATTGCCGTTGAAGCGTTATCGCTGATTTATAACAAAGACCTGCTGCCGAACCCGCCAAAAACCTGGGAAGAAATCCCGGCGCTGGATAAAGAACTGAAAGCGAAAGGTAAGAGCGCGCTGATGTTCAACCTGCAAGAACCGTACTTCACCTGGCCGCTGATTGCTGCCGACGGTGGTTATGCGTTCAAGTATGAAAACGACAAATACAATGTGAAAGACGTTGGTGTGGATAACGCTGGCGCGAAAGCGGGTCTGACCTTCCTGGTTGATCTGGTTAAAAACAAACACATGAATGCGGATACTGATTACTCCATCGCAGAGGCGGCCTTTAACAAAGGTGAAACGGCGATGACCATCAACGGTCCGTGGGCATGGTCCAACATTGATACCAGCAAAGTGAACTACGGTGTGACGCTGCTGCCGACCTTCAAGGGACAACCTTCCAAACCGTTCGTTGGCGTTCTGAGTGCAGGCATTAACGCTGCCAGCCCGAACAAAGAACTGGCAAAAGAGTTCCTCGAAAACTACCTGCTGACTGACGAAGGGCTGGAAGCGGTAAATAAAGATAAACCGCTGGGCGCCGTGGCGCTGAAGTCTTACCAGGATCAGCTGGCGAAAGATCAACGCATTGCCGCCACTATGGATAACGCCAAGAACGGTGAAATCATGCCGAACATCCCGCAGATGTCCGCCTTCTGGTATGCCGTGCGTACCGCAGTGATCAACGCCGCCAGCGGTCGTCAGACTGTTGATGCCGCGCTGAAAGATGCACAGGGTCGTATCACCAAGTAATGCTGTGAAATGCCGGATGCGGCGTGAACGCCTTATCCGGCCTACGAAACCGAAGCATATGTAGGCCTGATAAGACGCGTCAGCGTCGCATCAGGCGGTTGTTGTCGGAGCGGCGTAAATGCTTCATCCGACCTGGAAAAACGAACTGTACGTAAGCCTGATAAGACGCGTCAGCGCCACATCAGGCAGTTGTTGCCGGATGCGGTGTAATCATTTATCCGTCCAGGAATGAGGAAGAACCCCATGGATGTCATTAAAAAGAAACATTGGTGGCAAAGCGACGCACTGAAATGGTCAGTGTTAGGTCTGCTTGGCCTGCTGGTGGGTTACCTTGTTGTTTTAATGTACGCACAAGGGGAGTACCTGTTCGCCATTACCACGCTGATTTTAAGTTCTGCGGGACTGTATATTTTCGCCAACCGGAAAGCCTACGCCTGGCGCTATGTTTATCCGGGAATGGCAGGAATGGGATTATTCGTCCTCTTCCCTCTGGTCTGCACCATCGCCATTGCTTTTACCAACTACAGCAGCACTAACCAGCTAACTTTTGAACGCGCCCAGGAAGTTCTGTTAGATCGTTCCTGGCAAGCTGGCAAAACCTATAACTTTGGGCTTTATCCCGCAGGTGATGAGTGGCAACTGGCGCTCACCGATGGCGAAACCGGTAAGCATTATCTCTCCGACGCCTTTAAATTTGGCGGCGAGCAAAAGCTGCAACTGAAAGAAAGCGCCACACAACCTGAAGGCGAGCGCGCAAATCTGCGCGTGATTACCCAAAATCGTCAGGCACTGAGCAACATTACCGCCATTCTTCCAGATGACAACAAAGTGATGATGAGCTCCCTGCGCCAGTTCTCTGGCACACAACCGCTCTACACATTGGGCGATGACGGTACGCTGACCAATAACCAGAGCGGCGTAAAATATCGTCCGAATGACCAGACCGGCTTTTACCAGTCCATCACCGCCGATGGCAACTGGGGCGACGACAAACTCAGCCCCGGTTACACCGTGACTACCGGCTGGAAAAACTTTACCCGCGTCTTCACCGACGAAGGCATTCAGAAACCGTTCCTCGCGATTTTCGTCTGGACCGTGATGTTCTCACTGATCACTGTCTTTTTAACGGTTGCAGTCGGCATGGTGCTGGCCTGTCTGGTGCAATGGGAAGCGTTGCGCGGCAAAGCTATCTACCGCGTACTGCTGATTCTGCCCTACGCGGTGCCATCGTTTATTTCCATTTTGATTTTCAAAGGATTGTTCAACCAGAGCTTCGGTGAAATCAACATGATGCTGAGCGCGCTGTTTGGCGTGAAGCCCGCCTGGTTCAGCGACCCTACTACCGCGCGGACGATGCTGATTATCGTCAACACCTGGCTGGGTTATCCGTACATGATGATCCTCTGCATGGGCTTGCTGAAAGCGATTCCTGACGATCTGTATGAAGCCTCAGCGATGGATGGCGCAGGTCCATTCCAGAACTTCTTTAAAATCACGCTGCCGCTGCTGATCAAGCCGCTGACGCCGCTGATGATCGCCAGCTTCGCCTTTAACTTTAACAACTTCGTACTGATCCAACTGTTGACCAACGGTGGCCCGGATCGCCTTGGCACCACCACGCCAGCCGGTTATACCGACCTGCTCGTTAACTACACCTACCGTATCGCCTTTGAAGGCGGCGGAGGTCAGGACTTCGGTCTGGCGGCAGCAATTGCCACGCTGATCTTCCTGCTGGTAGGCGCGCTGGCGATAGTGAACCTGAAAGCCACGCGAATGAAGTTTGATTAAGGGAGATAACAAAAATGGCAATGGTCCAACCGAAATCACAAAAAGCACGTTTGTTTATTACTCACCTGCTACTGCTACTTTTTATCGCGGCGATTATGTTCCCGCTGCTGATGGTCGTCGCAATCTCGCTGCGCCAGGGGAACTTCGCGACAGGCAGCCTGATCCCGGAACAAATCTCGTGGGATCACTGGAAACTGGCGTTAGGCTTTAGCGTTGAACAGGCCGATGGTCGCATTACGCCACCGCCATTCCCGGTACTGCTGTGGCTGTGGAACTCGGTAAAGGTCGCCGGGATTTCCGCGATTGGTATCGTGGCGCTCTCCACCACCTGCGCCTACGCCTTCGCCCGTATGCGCTTCCCAGGCAAAGCGACGCTGCTGAAAGGAATGTTGATTTTCCAGATGTTCCCGGCGGTACTCTCACTGGTGGCGTTGTATGCGTTGTTTGACCGTCTGGGTGAGTACATTCCGTTTATCGGTCTGAATACCCACGGCGGCGTTATCTTTGCTTACCTGGGCGGGATTGCGCTGCACGTCTGGACGATTAAAGGTTATTTCGAAACGATCGACGGCTCGCTGGAAGAAGCGGCGGCGCTGGACGGTGCGACACCGTGGCAGGCCTTCCGCCTCGTACTGCTGCCGCTGTCAGTACCGATTCTGGCGGTGGTGTTCATCCTGTCGTTTATCGCTGCCATTACTGAAGTTCCGGTCGCGTCGTTGTTACTGCGTGACGTGAACAGCTACACCCTGGCCGTGGGAATGCAGCAATACCTCAACCCGCAAAACTACCTGTGGGGAGATTTTGCCGCCGCTGCCGTGATGTCTGCATTACCGATCACCATCGTCTTCTTGCTGGCTCAACGCTGGCTGGTCAACGGCCTGACGGCAGGTGGTGTGAAAGGTTAAAGATGTTGTTCTGCCAATGTTATGCCGCTGCACCCTCAACTTACGTTATCCCAACTTGTGACTGTTATTCGGCGCTCCCTGGAGCGCCTTTTTTTACTCCCGCTTCAGCCGCTTCGAATTACACAGCCATAGTGTGATCACCAGTAACAGGATCGCTGCCGAGTAGATCAACACATCCAGCGGTGATTTATGATCGACGATGATCAAGCGCACAATGGCGGTGATCCCGATATAGACAAAGTAACGCAAGGGAAAGTGAAAACCGGACTGGAAGTACTTCACAATCAGGGCGATAAATTCGAAATAGAGAAAGTAAACCACCAGCCCTTCCACCAGCTCATATTTGCTGGTTTGTTCTGGCGCGAACAGCACATCAGCCAGATGCACCGTTTCTTTGCCGAGGAATACGACCAAAATCAGGCCGAGGCACAACAGGCCAAGATTGAGTACGGTCTGCAAAATGGTGGAGATAAACTCCACGCGCGGACGAGATAACGACGTCATAACAGCCCTCCAACTCTGTGGCGAGCTTCCTGTATAACGCAAAAATGTGACGGGGATCTATATTTTTTGTGTATGTTTTGTTCAACCTGGTGTTAGATGGCGCCTCCCGCCGCATCCGGCAAGACAAACCACACCATAGCCTGTACTGCAAAAATCACCCATTCAGGTGATTCCCAGCCACCAGCAATACGCGAAAAATCGACAATGTTCCTCTGGAACAAATGAAACGTAACCTGATAAAGGTGGTAAAAATGAAGCCTTATTTTGCTGCTTTGTTGTTATCAGTCTCTGTTCTTCCTGCTTATGCTGGTCCGCTCGGTACTGCTGATAAAGCCGACCTACCGCAAAGCAATGTCTCTAGCCCAATGATGGCCCAGTCGCTCAGGCAACCAGACCTGCAACCGATATCGACGGACAGGAAGACAGAATGTTTTCGCCTTTACACACCAGATCGCAAACCGGGGGTGAACTGCGTTCCTGATGGCTCGACAGGCCATTAAGAATGAGGGTGCCAGAGATTGCGAAAACTGGCACCTTTCCCATGACTTAGCGGAAATTCACGCTTCGGTCGCTGGTCATGTCATACAACTGGAACTTACGCCCAAGTTGCTGACCACCGTCACGCGTCAGCGGCGTCCAGCCAATTGCCGCACGGCTGCGTGTCGGACCAGACGAGAAGAGATCCAACGGTACAGAGACATACACGCCTTTGGTGAAGTCCCCTTCGCCGTACTCCTCTTTCGAAACGTTGGTGATCGTGGCATAGCCGCCAACCACCACGCCGCTGTCAAAGCGTTTAGCGATCTCCAGCGTGCCGCCTTTATCGCCTGCCAGATACTGCCCGACGCTGGCTTTCACTAACACATCCTGAGCGAAAGATGGCGTCCAGTAGGCGGTCAGATGTCCGGTTTTCACGCTGTAGTCGGTGAATTTCATCATATCTTTTGCACTACGCCAGTCGCGCTGTTTAACGTAGTTGGCATCCAGACCAAACGCCCAGTTGCTGTCCAGCGGACGATACAACACCTCTGCCCCCGCGCCGCCAAACATGGTTTCGAGATAACCGCCGTAGACCTGACCGTAAAAGCCGTTGCCCAGATACTGGAAGTAGTTGGCTTGCAGGTTATTCACATAGACATCGTTCTGCACATACTCGCGCACATGGGTACGAACGCGCGGTAAGTGCGAGTCCTGCGGTGGATTGGTGTAGTTAAACTTGTCGTAATTGTTGGCAAGGTTAGCAAACAGGCTGCCGGTGGTGAGCAGATGGTCCGTCAGCCACAAATCCGCCGTTCCCATCACGCCCAGTTGGTACATGTAAAAGTTTTCCGGGCCACCGACCGACTGGTTCAGCACCGGATCGATATGGAAATCAAAGCGCGATTTGTCGATATACCAGCCCTGCTCGGTGGACTGCGGAACCACCGGCTCGACGCGTTTTTGCGCCAGCTTCGTTTCATGCCCAAGCGGCTCGCCGGCGAGATGGTTTTTCAGGCTGGCGACATCGGTTTCCGTCGTCACCTGCGGCATGTTAAGGCGGTTTTCCGTGATACGGATCGTTTTGATCCCATCTGGCAGATCGTTCATCACGATCCGATTAGCACGGATGATCCCTTCGCGTGAATCCCGATATTTCACCTGCTCGCCGGTAACATACAGCGTATCACCTTTCGCCTGGATCTGCGGATCGGCCAGTCCGGCGTTATATTTCAACAGTGTTAGCTGATTCGCCACCACCGAATGCTGCAAAATGGCATCCTGTGGCTGCGGTTGATATTGCGGTCGGGCGTTATCGTTGTACGAAGGACGTAGATCGTTAAAGTTGGTGCGCAGCGTAACGCCAAACATAAAGGTGTTACCGCGTTCATAGCTAAGGTTAACGTCGGCCCAATCGGTAACGCGATAAATCGCCCCGACGTTAAACTTACTTTTTTGTTCCAGCTTCCCGGCAAAATCCTGCTGATAATTATTACCCTCGTACTCCAGTTTCAGGCGCAGCGGCTGCCAGGGAGTCTGGTATTCCACACCGCCAAACAGTGAGGCCGGGCCGTGGAACATCTGGCTGCCGTCGATAGATCCCGCCTGTTTATAGCTGTTATCGCGATAGCAATATTTATCACTGGCTGAACAGAGCGGATTTTTCACGTTACCGCTGGTGCCCAGATATCCCCAGCCCAGGCCGAGCGTAAAATCGAACGGCCCCCAGGCTTTGCTGGCGACCAGATATTCCGCATCAAACAGCCCCGTACCGCCGATATCCCGCGCACCAACCGCTATCTGCGGCAGCCAGTAACTCTCTTCCCACAAACGCAGTTTGAGATCGAAGGCTTTATCTTTATACGTTTGATCGCCAGAGAACGCTTCGACGCTGCTGTACTGCCGGGTGCGCACATCGGTGTAGCGCAGCGTTGTTTCCAGCCACGGGAAGAGTTGCACTGAAGCAGAGTAATAACGGTACTGATCGTTATCGCGATAGTTCAAACTCAACTCCCCTTCCCGCGCCATACGGGCGGTAGGCGTTTGTAACAGACCGACGCCGCCGAAGTCCGATTGCGATGGGCCAATAGGCGCTGGATACGTTTCACCGTAGCAGGCCGTGCTAATGCCCAGCGCCAGTAAGCTAAGCAGATGTCTTTTTTTCATTATTGGGGTATCCGCTGCGTCAGAGTCTGAAGAATGTCGGCGTTCAGGGCATCGGGCGTCTTACTCCAGGCGGAGTCCGCGAGACCAACATAAATAATGCTGCCGGGCATCGGCTCTACGTGACGCTTGTTCCAGTAAGCCACCGGCGCTTTTTGCGTTCGTCCATCCGGATAAACGACCCACGCGTAGCTGCGATCTGCACCGCTAAGCAGGTTCTGACCGGAGAGATAGCTCGCCACGTCGCGACCTGGAGTGAATGGCTGATTGCCAGGACGACTGATAAGCCCGAACAACGTGACCGTTGACGGCGCGGAACCCACCCACAGCGTGTAATTACCCTGCAACGGCGGGTTACCGCGTTCGGCAACGCGGACGATATCGGGATCAAGATTGATTTTTTGCCTGCCCGTCACTTTCAACGCCTGAATTTGCTGGCGTAAGGCGTTGATCGCTGAGGCATCGTCGGCGCTGGAATCTGCAGTCAGTTCTGCCAGCCGCGTCAACAACGCCTGCTGCTGCCGCAATGCTGCCGCCGTTGCCAGCTCTTCGCTAATCACCGCACCAGGCCACCAGCTATTCGCCAGTCGTGGTTGACCTACCAGATCGATTAAATGCTCTGCGCCCGTCAGCGTTTTGGCCTCACTGCTGCCATTGCTGAACACCTTGACGGTGCCCGCCGCAAAGACCGATGACGCTCCCACGCTCAAAAGCAACGCTGCAATTGTTAGTTTAATCATTGTCTTGCTGCCTTGATGAGAGTGGTTTTCACCGGGAAATAATCCGCGCCGAGATACTGTTCCGACTGGCGAATTTGCCCTTCGCTGTCGATCCAGTAGCGGTTATGCCAGTGCGCCTGGTCGGTAGAGACTTCTTCGTCCAGTACGCGAACTGGGGTTTCATCGCTGCCGACTTTGACGGTATCGGTGCCAGCCCATTTGAAGACTGAGCGTGCGGTGGCATAGCGCACCTGCTGGTACTCGGTCCAGCCCATCGTGCGCGTCCAGGTTGCACCATCAACAATTTGTGCGGGTTTAATCAGCGGGTCGGCGGCAAGGTTATTCACTTCAATCAGGTTGTCGCCGCCGAGCAGAGTTTTCACCAGACGACCATGTTGTGTAACGAGAGTGGCCTGATCCTGAGTGACCCATTTTTGTTGTCCGTCTTCAGCGAAGGCCAGCACCACAAATAACTGCGGCCCGCCATTAAGCTGCATGTACTGGCTGGCGTAGGGCATATTTTGAATATCATCATCCGTCAGCTGTACGCCTGGCGTGCCGAACAGACTGTCCCACAGTGAATTGCCCAGCTCTTTAGTCGTGGCTGAACAGGCCTGTAATAGCAGGCAGATAAGAATGAGTGCAGGTCGCTTCACGACTCTTCTCCAGAGGGGCAGAATAACCACACCGGAGTGTGGTTATGGTTAATCCCCGTCCTACTTCAAGATGCAGATGCGGTGACCGCGCTCGTTCACCCCGGTCACATAGTTATCTATGCTCCCTGGGCCTCACTCACTTGTCGCCTTCCTGCAACTCGAATTATTTTGGGGATACATACGTTATTACTGGGTACTGGTGGTCGTGGTTGTGGTAGTTCCGGTATTAGAACCATCGCCGCCACCGGTTGCCGCGAGCGCGACACCCACCGCTGAGCTTACGGTGCTGACGCTGGTCGCGGAGGAACTACCCGCCGAAACCGACGTTGCTGCCGATCCTGCCGCTTCGCCCACCTGTACAGGTGCAGCCCACGCAGAAGTCGCCGCAAGCGCAGATATGGCAAAAATGCCATACAGAACTTTTTTCATATCAATTTCCCTTCATTAAATGAATGGAGATTTACCCAAAAACATTTCGGGCGGGATTGAGTATACACAACTAAAGCATGTGAATTACGGCGTGGGGAATTAGTGATGGGGTTTTAGGATAATTGGAATTAATATCAATTATATATTTTTTATTATATATAAATAATCATGTTAATCATGGAGTTAAAATAAATACAAAAGCGATTAACCTGCGTATATTCCGAAATAATTACAGACTGAAAATCTATTTTAGGATTAACCTCACGGTATGATTTTCGTTAAATCACAGACAAGAGGATTTATCTGATAAAACAATGCCGACTTATAGTCGGCATTGTTATTAAGGTTATTTAATCAATCGTGCTATGTATTAATTGCCGAATACGATGTACATATCGGCATCGACCTGTAGGCCTGATAAGACGCGACCGCGTCGCATCAGGCACCGGTTGCCGGATGCGGCGTAAACGCCTTATCCGGCCTACGTAGCGACATCAGACATGCACGATGATTAACCGCGCCACGCTTTATAGCGGTTAATCAGACCATTGGTCGAGCTATCGTGGCTGCTGATTTCTTTGTCATCTTTCAGCTCCGGCAGAATGCGGTTAGCCAGCTGTTTACCCAGCTCCACGCCCCACTGGTCAAAGGTGAAGATGTTCAGGATCACGCCCTGAGTAAAGATTTTGTGCTCATACAGCGCAATTAACGCCCCCAGGCTGAACGGAGTGATTTCACGCAGCAGGATGGAGTTGGTCGGACGGTTACCTTCGAACACTTTAAACGGCACTACATAGTCGAGCGTCGCCGGATCTTTACCCTGATCGCGATATTCCTGCTCTACCACTTCGCGGGATTTACCAAAGGCCAGAGCTTCGGTCTGGGCGAAGAAGTTAGACAGCAGTTTCTGGTGGTGATCAGAGAGCGGGTTATGGGTGATAGCTGGCGCGATGAAATCGCATGGCACCATTTTGGTTCCCTGGTGGATCAGCTGGTAGAACGCATGCTGACCGTTAGTACCTGGCTCACCCCAGATAATCGGGCCAGTCTGGTAATCCACGACGTTACCGTTACGGTCAACGTATTTGCCGTTGGATTCCATATTGCCCTGCTGGAAGTACGCCGCAAAACGGTGCATATACTGGTCATACGGCAGAATCGCTTCAGTTTCCGCGCCAAAGAAATTGTTGTACCAGATGCCAATCAGCGCCAACAATACAGGCAGGTTTTTCTCTGCTGGAGTAGTGGAGAAATGCTTGTCCATGGCATGTGCGCCGGAAAGCAGTTCAACGAAGTTATCAAAGCCGATGGAGAGAACAATCGACAGGCCAATCGCTGACCACAAAGAGTAACGACCGCCGACCCAGTCCCAGAACTCGAACATGTTGGCGGTATCAATACCAAACTCGCCAACGGCTTTCGCATTGGTGGAAAGCGCCGCAAAGTGTTTCGCAACGTGTTTTTCATCACCTGCCGCTTTCAGGAACCAGTCACGTGCGCTATGGGCATTGGTCATGGTTTCCTGAGTGGTGAAGGTTTTAGACGCCACCAGGAACAGCGTCGTTTCCGGGTTCACTTTTTTCAGCACTTCTGCGATGTGAGTTCCGTCAACGTTAGAAACAAAGTGCATGTTCAGGTGATTTTTGTACGGACGCAGTGCTTCAGTCACCATGTACGGGCCGAGGTCAGAACCGCCGATCCCGATGTTCACCACGTCGGTGATTGCTTTGCCGGTATAACCTTTCCACTCACCGGAAATAATCGCTTGCGAGAAGGTTTTCATCTTCTCCAGCACCGCGTTAACTTCCGGCATTACGTCTTTGCCATCAACCAGAATCGGCGTATTGCTACGGTTACGCAGCGCCACGTGCAGCACGGCACGATTTTCGGTGCGGTTGATCTTCTCGCCAGAGAACATCGACTTAATCGCGCCAGCCAGATCGCACTCTTTCGCCAGATCCTGCAATTTCGCCAGAGTTTCTTCGGTGATGCGGTTTTTGGAGTAATCCACCAGCATCTGATCGTCGAAGGTTGCGGAGAACTTAGAAAAACGATCGCCATCTTTAGCAAAAAGATCGGCGATCGTAACGTCTTTCATTTCATCGAAGTGTTTCTGTAGTGCCTGCCAGGCAGCGGTCTGCGTTGGATTGATGTTTTTCATTAGCAATACTCTTCTGATATTGAGAATTGTGACTGTGGAAGATTGTAGCGCCAGTCACAGAAAAATGTGATGGTTTTAGTGCCGTTAGCTCAGCTAACTACTGAAGAGGATAAAAAGTATAGACGTTATAAGCACAATTTCTGACCACGCCCGCTGCATGAATAATCCGCATAATCCCGGCGTTGACACACTCCCCTACACCTTTTATTTATAAATACGGTCTGCGCCTGCACCGGTTTCTATTTTGCCTTTGTGCCAAGGTCGCTTCTTTCATTCCCTGACACGAGGTTGTTATGCCCGATATTGTTGTCTCCAAATTTGGTGGTACTAGCGTGGCTGATTTCGACGCCATGAACCGCAGCGCCGACATTGTGCTTTCTGATGTGAATGTTCGTTTGGTTGTGCTTTCTGCTTCTGCGGGGATTACCAATCTGTTGGTTGCACTGGCTGAAGGTCTGGAACCGGTTGAGCGTTTCGAAAAACTCGATGCTATTCGCAATATTCAGTTCGCCATTCTGGAGCGTCTGCGTTACCCGAACGTCATCCGTGAAGAGATTGAACGTTTGTTGGAGAACATTACCGTTCTGGCCGAAGCGGCGGCACTGGCAACATCTCCGGCACTGACGGATGAACTGGTCAGCCACGGCGAACTGATGTCCACTCTGCTGTTTGTTGAAATCCTGCGCGAACGCGATGTCCAGGCGCAGTGGTTTGATGTGCGAAAAGTGATGCGCACCAACGACCGTTTTGGTCGTGCGGAGCCAGATGTTGTTGCACTGGCGGAACTGGCTGCGTTGCATCTGACTCCACGGCTCAGTGAAGGTTTAGTCATCACCCAGGGCTTTATTGGTAGCGAAAGTAAAGGGCGTACTACAACACTTGGACGTGGCGGCAGCGATTATACGGCAGCCCTGTTGGCGGAAGCCTTACACGCATCTCGCGTTGATATCTGGACTGACGTCCCTGGCATCTACACTACCGATCCACGCGTGGTGCCAGCAGCAAAACGCATTGATAGAATCGCTTTTGAAGAGGCCGCTGAAATGGCGACCTTTGGCGCGAAAGTGCTGCATCCAGCGACGTTGCTGCCCGCAGTGCGCAGCGATATTCCGGTATTTGTCGGTTCCAGCAAAGACCCACGTGCTGGCGGTACGTTGGTGTGTAATAAAACCGAAAATCCACCGCTGTTCCGTGCACTGGCTCTGCGCCGTAAACAAACGCTATTAACCCTGCACAGCCTGAATATGCTGCATTCCCGTGGCTTCCTCGCGGAAGTTTTCGGTATCCTCGCGCGGCATAATATTTCGGTGGATTTAATTACTACGTCCGAAGTGAGCGTGGCATTAACTCTTGATACTACTGGTTCAACTTCTACCGGCGATACATTGTTGACGCAATCACTGCTGATGGAGCTTTCAGCACTGTGCCGTGTAGAAGTGGAAGAAGGCCTGGCGCTGGTGGCGCTGATTGGTAACGACCTGTCCAAAGCCTGCGGCGTCGGCAAAGAAGTATTTGGCGTACTGGAACCGTTCAACATCCGCATGATTTGCTACGGCGCTTCCAGCAATAACCTGTGCTTCCTGGTGCCGGGTGCTGATGCAGAGCAGGTAGTACAGAAATTGCATAGTAATTTGTTTGAGTAAACGACCAGTACAGGTGAATAGCGACCCACGTCGCTATTCACCATGCCGGATCAATTACGAATTACTACGGCGCTGTTGCTTTTCCGCATGTACGCGTTTCACTATCTTATAAATCCATTGCAGCGTCAGATTATATTTCTTCGCTAATTCGGCGTAGTTGCGACCATCGCACTCGCTATAGATTTGGTAGTCACGCTCCGACGCCCGTCCGGAGATCCCTTTCGGGAAATAAATGCTTTGCCCACCCCAGTTACGCATCATTCGGTCGGCAATGGCAAAGCCCACATTTTCCGCCGATGAGCTGTCGAGATTGATGCTCTCAATCAGAACTTGCGATGCATGAAACGCCAGGTCGTTAATGATCTCCGGTGTCCGGGCCATCTCTTTTGATTTTCGTATCATTTTTCATCTCCATATATCTTGCATCCTGTATAAGACCCGATGCGTGTAAAACCACGGATATACGCTAAGCAGTTGTCATTACTGCTACTCAATACATTCAACAAACAAATAAACAATCACCAAAAATATAAATTTTTAATATTAATGAACGTCATAAATTCACAAAATAAATATATTGTTTGCGTTATGTTTCTTGTCAACTGGAGTATCATTTTACACGATACTGTATGTGCATACAGTATTATTTTTACCTGTAGTGTAAAAAGATCGTTTCCCTCACAGTCGCTGACTTTCTTAAACAAACTTTAAAAATCAAATGACTATGGACTATTCCTACGATTCATCGTCCTCTTTTCCCTGCATAATGACGCGCTTATTCTCCAGGACACCTTTTGCTCTTTTATTAATGGGTGGATTTATTAGCAAGCATGTTCATTTATAGAGGATCTATTTTTTAAAGTTATTTATTAAAGCTTTTTTCATTCTTCACTGGAGGGATCTGGCGACACTAAACGCTCACTTATCAGGAGATATCGTATGAAAAAAGTCACTTTTCCCCGTCTTTCCGGCTGGCTGGTCGCTTCCGTCGCGCTGTTTGTCGCGATCGGCTGGACATCTTCCGCACAGATCCCGGTTGTCATTTATAAACTAAGTCTGGTTTCGCTCGCCGCTGTGCTGGGATACTGGCTCGATCGCAGTCTGTTTCCCTGGGCGCGGCCTGACTCATTTTGCCCCTGGGAAGAGGCGCGATGCTGCGCGGCGGCAATGATTCGTCGGGCTATCATCGTTGCAGCCGTCTGCCTTTCCGTCGCGTTAGGACTTTAGTGATGCAGGTAAAATTTCTCGCGCTAATTACTCTGTTCGCGTTCTTCCCGCTTAACGCATCTGAACCGCCGCGAGCATCTCTGGCATGGCGAAACGAACTGATTCGAACTGCACGAGAAGTCTGGGGACTGAACGCCCCGGTGGCAGACTTCGCCGGGCAGTTGCACCAGGAATCAGCCTGGCAGCCAATGGCGCGTTCCCCCGTCGGCGCACAGGGTATGGCGCAATTTATGCCTGCCACAGCGACATGGATAAGCCAGTTGTATCCACAGCTACGTGAAAACAAGCCCTATAACCCAACCTGGGCGATTCGCGCATTGGTGCAATATGACCAGCATTTGTGGAAAAACATCTCGGCGAAAAATGGCTGCCAGCGTATGGCATTTACCCTAAGCGCCTATAACGGTGGTCAGGGATGGGTTAATCGGGATAAAAAACTGGCCGCATCCAAAGGGTTAGATGCCACCATCTGGTTTGGTCATGTTGAGCACGTCAACGCCGGGCGTAGTGCCGCAAACTGGCGAGAAAATCGTCACTATCCGAAGATGATCCTCTATCAACATGCCGCCCGCTACTTACTCTGGGGGCAGGCAAGCTGTCTTCACTAATCAGAGGGGCCGATGAAACTCAGTATCGATTTTTGGGAAGTGATCTCCCTTATGCTTTCCTTCGTTGGATTAATGTTTGCTGCCGGAAAATTGCTGTTAGCGCAAATTGAAAAAAGACTTAATGAGCGTTTTGAATCTCTGGAAAACGCGCGCCGGGAATCAGAAACAAGCTGGTCGAAACTGGAAAGAGAATTTCTCGAATTTCGTGCCGAGCTTCCGCTGCATTATGTCCGCAGAGAAGATTATCTTCGTGGCCAGGCAGTATTAGAAGCAAAGCTGGATGCCTTATATAGCAAAATAGAGCTATTACAACGTGGCAGCTATTAAATACATCCCCACCTTTACGTAAGTGTGGGGATTTTTTATAGCCATTCAATTTTTTCTCTAAATCACATTAAAAGATTCTTCACCTTCACTGCTTCAGAATACATTTCAACGATAACGAAGTGAGCGGTAATTAAGGAATACCCTATATGGAAATTTTATCTGTAATTAATTCTGTTGTGACCAGATTACGTGAACAGAATCCCGAAATGGACGTATTTATTTCATCGGTTGATGCCAATAAATATATTCCGCAGACGCAGCAAGTTACAGTGATTATTAATTATAGCGGTTCTCTATTTGCCATGCCTGAAAGCAGTGATGCCCTCGTGCAACAGCAAACGCTCCGTTTAACTGCCACCGTTATTGTTGGCAAAAATTGTGGCGCGTTAAACGCACTGGATCGCATACGCAGCGCATTGGGGGGGATCCAGCTTCCTGATTGCGAGCGTCTTCTTTGGCTTGAAACAGAAATCAATGCAGGCGAGAGCGGTGGTTTCTGCCGCTACGTCCTGGAAATGGCGACCAGATCGCTGTTTATCGCAAAACGGGAAAGCACGGACCTTACCCTGCTTACTGAAGTTAATTACGAGGAAACTGAATGAAATACATCTACAACGGCCCGGCAAGCGGCGTCACCCTTGCCGACGGACAAGAAATCTTATTGTGGCCGAACAGTGAAATTGATCTGCCAGAAGAAAACGAGTGGGTTATGACCATGATTGCCCGCAATCACCTGACTCCTGTCATCACTCAGGAAGAACAAAATAACGGAGAGGAAATTGTACATGGCAGCTAATTACCTGCACGGTGTAGAAACCATTGAAATTGAAACCGGTCCGCGCCCGGTTAAAGCGGTAAAATCCGCTGTAATCGCTTTAATCGGTAGTGCACCATGCGGTCCGGTAAACAAACCAACATTGTGCCTTTCTGAAAGCGACGCCGCGCAGTTTGGCTCGACTCAGGCTAACTTTACTATCCCGCAGGCGCTGAAGGCGATTTATGACCACGGCGCCGGTACGGTGGTGGTGATTAACGTACTGGATCCGGCAAAACATGGCTCCAGCATCAGCAATGAGAGTATCACTTTTGATTCCAACAACCAGGCAAAACTGGCTCATCGTGCGGTGCGCAATGTCGTCCTGAAACCCTCTTCAACATCAGCCACTACGTATAGCAGCGCAGCGTTTCATGTTGATGAACAAACAGGAATAATCACTCGTGCAGAGACTGAGATCCCTGCCGGAGCGAAAGTTTGCGCCTATTACTCATGGGCCGATCCAACAAAAGTTACCGCAGCCGATATTATTGGCGCCGTTAATACCGCAGGCGATCGCACGGGGATGAAACTGCTACAGGATACCTATAACCTGTATGGTTTCTACGCCAAAATCCTGCTTGCTCCCGTTTTCTGTACGCAAAAATCGGTCACCACCGAACTGATTGCTCAGGCGGAAAAACTCGGTGCTATCGCCTACATTGACGCCCCAATCGGTACTACATTCCAGCAGGTACTGGCTGGTCGCGGCTCGAAAGGCGCAATCAACTTCAACACCAGTTCTGACCGTGCGCGTTTGTGCTATCCGCACGTCAAAGTTTATGACGGCTCAACCAACCAGGAAGTTCTCGAACCGCTCTCTTCACGCGCTGCCGGACTGCGTGCCAAAGTAGACTTGGAGAAAGGTTTCTGGTGGAGCAACTCAAACCAGGAAATTCAGGGCATTATCGGTATCGAACGTTCACTTTCCGCAATGGTTGATGACCCGCAAAGTGAAGTGAATCAGCTCAACGAAAACGGCATTACCACTGTTTTCAATAGTTACGGCTCTGGTCTGCGTTTATGGGGCAACCGCACTGCGGCATGGCCAACCGTGACCCATATGCGTAACTTTGAAAACGTTCGCCGCACGGGTGATGTGATTAACGAGTCGATCCGTTATTTCAGCCAGCAGTATATCGATATGCCGATTAATCAGGCACTAATTGATGCCCTGACCGAGTCGGTAAATACCTGGGGCCGTAAGCTGATTGCCGACGGCGCACTGCTTGGCTTTGAGTGCTGGTACGATCCGGCGCGAAATTCACCGACCGAACTCAGTGCCGGGCATTTATTGCTGAGCTATAAATTCACCCCGCCACCGCCGCTGGAACGTCTGACGTTTGAAACTGAAATTACCTCTGAATATTTAGTCTCTCTGGAGAGCAATAGCTAATGGCTGGAAAAATTCAAATTAACCGTATTACCAATGCCAATATTTATCTCGATGGTAATAACCTTTTAGGTCGTGCAACCGAAATTAAATTACCGGATGTCAGTTTAATTATGCAGGAGCATAAAGCACTGGGCATGGTCGGCAAAATCGAACTCCCGGCAGGTTTCGATAAACTGGAAGGGGAAATTAAATGGAACTCCTTTTATCAGGACGTCATGCGTAAAACGGCAAACCCGTGGCAGGCGGTAGCATTACAGTGCCGCTCCAGTATTGATTGCTATAACTCCCAGGGGAAAGCGAATCAATTAGCGTTAGTCACTCATTTGACTGTTATGTTTAAAAAGAATCCATTGGGAACATTTAAACAGAATGAAAACCCGGAATTCAGCAGCGCCTTTGGTTGTACCTATATTAAACAGGTGGTCGATGGTGAAACGCTGCTGGAACTGGATTACCTGGCGAATATTTTCCGCGTTAACGGCGTGGATCAATTAAGTACCTATCGCAATAACATCGGTGGCTAAGTTATTCGGGGCTACGGCCCCGATTTCCGCATGACCAATAAGGATACAAAATGAAAGAACATTATACCTTACAGTTCCCGTTTACTTCAGCGGCGGGAGACGTAATTAACACTCTGCAATTACGTCGCCTGAAAGTAAAAGATATGCGCAACGCGCGCCGGATCAGCGAAAAACCAGAAGAATGGGATGAACCGCTAATGGCTGCAATGACCGGACTGGTGCCAGAAGATTTAGCTGAAATGGATTTGCTGGATTACCAGGCATTGCAGAAACGATTTCAATCCATGCTTAGCGTGGCTACAGAATCCGCCACTGTTATGGCAAGCGATGGCGTTACTGGCGAGATGGTTTCGCTTTCCGCCCAGTGAGATAGACGCCCTTACCGTCGATGACTTTAGCAACTGGCTGGATGAAGCCAACGCCCAAATAAAAATCGAATATGACTCGCAGACCTGATGTCTGCGAGTTTTCCAAGCCCGTCAGGTTTATTTCTTCCCTGCCCCTTTTTTTTAGAAAAATAACCAGCGGGCCATTATCAATATTTAAAGAGAAACAATTTTGGCCAACGATATTATTACCCAGCTTCAGGCGCGTAATGAGACGTTGACGCAGGCAATAGCCCGTTACGGCTCACTCAACGCCAGAACATTGTTAACTCTCTCTACTCAGCAAGCGACAGTTATCAAACTAACGCAGCGACTTGCCGATTCCGCTCTCCGCCTGGAGGAAAATAGCCGCAGCCGCGCTAATCTGATGGAGAAAACCCAAACATTTGCCGGGCAATTTAGCAAAGTATTCAATGTTGAAGCCCCCGACTGGAAGTTGCCGTATGAGTTTCAGGACAATATGGTCAATATGGCGACCAAAGATGGGATGAGTGATGCCACTCGCGAGACGCTTAGCCTGAATCTGCGCGACTGGAGTATGGATTTTAACCAGCAGCAGACCACGTTACAGTCCGCCGCTCTGACCTTAGTTGAAGGCAACATATCGTCTTTGCAGGATCTCAACCGCTATATGCCGGAGATCGCCAAAGCCGCCACCGCCACGCGCGACAGCGCCGAAACATGGGCGAAAGCCGCGCTCGCGACTCATGATCAACTGAATATTGCCCCGGAAAATTTCCACGCCGCGCAAAACATGATGTACAGCGTTACCAAAAGCGGTGGGCCTGCCATTGCCGAACAAACGCAGTGGATAGAGAAATTTGCAGGTAAAACCGGCGCTCAGGGTCTGGAAGGTATGGCTGAACTGACCGCCACCATGCAGATCGCCATGAAAAACGGTGCCAGCGCCAGTGCAGCGGCGGAGAATTTCGACCATTTTCTACAAACCACCTTTTCGAAAAAAACCGATAGCTGGTTCGCCAGCCAGGGCGTCGATCTGCAAGGTTCTCTGCTTGAGCATCAACAAAACGGTATGGGTGTTAGCGAAGCCATGACTCATATCGTGCAAATGCAGCTTGAGAAGATGAATCCGGCGATCCTCGACACTTTCAAACGCACCATGCAGATTGAAGATTTATCTGCTCGCAGCACTGCGCTGCAATCGATGGTGACGCAGTTTAATCTGGGCGAAATGTTCGGCGATGCGCAAACGGTGGAATTCCTGGCCCCTATGCTGGCGAATATGGAAGAGTATCGCCAGCTAAAAGCCTCTGCCATGCAAGCCACCAGCAAGAATCTGATTGATGCTGACTTTTCTGCGCAAATGGCTTCGCCCATTGAACAGACTAAAGCGTTACAACTGGCGTTAAATGATTTATGGCTCAGCATTGGCTTACAACTTATGCCGGCGATTGGCGAGCTGGCGCAAAGCCTTGCGCCGGTTATTCGCCAGTTCAGCGCCTGGCTACGCGAACACCCGGCACTGGTGCAAAACATTGCGAAAATCGTCGGGGCGATTTGGCTGTTTAACGGTGCGCTGAATATTTTAAAGCTGGGCGCGAACTTCATCGCCTCGCCGTTTATTCGTCTGGTCGATATCTTCCTGAAAGTCAGGGCAAGTCTGGCGCTCGGAGGCGCAGCGAGTAAGGTGCTATCGGCGGTTAAGTCATTGGGTGGCGGCGCAAAATGGCTAACGCAACTGCTTGGTCGTGGCCTGAGCGGAGCATTGAAACTGGTTGGTCGGACCGTTATCTCACTAGGCCGGGTGCTACTGATGAATCCCATTGGTCTGGTCATCACTGCGATTGCGGGCGCGGCTTATCTGATTTATCGCAACTGGGAACCTATCACCAGGTTCTTTTCCGCCATCTGGCAACGTATCACCACGGCCTTTGATGGCGGCATTGCTGGTATTAGCCGGTTGATTCTCGACTGGTCGCCACTGGGGCTGTTCTACAGCGCCTTTTCCGATGTGATGAATTGGTTTGGTGTTGAGATGCCTGCGAGTTTTAGCGAGTTCGGCAGCAATATACTGGGTAGCCTGACCGACGGCATAATGAATGCTTTCCCCGCTCTGAAAGGCATTATTGATCAGGTCAAAAATGCCATGCCAGACTGGCTAAAAGCCACAATGGGTATCGGCACAGAAGCATCGGCTACGGCTGTTACAGGCACGACTAATACCGCATCAGTCTCCCCCGCGACTGTTGTTCCAGGCGTTGCCGGTGCGATTTTAACGCCTCCAGTGGGCAAACAACTCGCGCCATCCAGCAAAACGGCTACGCCGTCATCGGTGCCAGCGGCAAAACTCGCGTCGGCCTCTTTACCAGGTAAATCCGTAACCAAACCGGCGACGCTACCCTCCCGTTCCCCAGGAAAAGTCCAGGTGAATTTTTCGCCACAAATTACCGTGCAGGGTAACGGACAAAACACCACTAAAGACATTCAGAACGTGTTGACGATGAGTAAACGCGAACTGGAAAGAATGATTAACGACGTAATGGCGCAGCAACAGCGCCGGGGGTATGCCTGATGTATGCCGTTTTAGGAGAGATTGAATTTAAGGTTGTCACATTCTGGGACGGCTTTAAAAGCACAATGGGCGTGGATTACGCCACACATGCCCGTATTGAAGGCAAACCTGGCGTGCAGTTTATTGGCGATAAGCTGGACATGCTGGCGCTGGAATTTTCCCTGCACAGCCAGTTTTGCCAACCCACAACAGAGCTGAATCGACTGCGTGAAGCCATGCTTGCTCACAAAGCAATGGCGCTGGTGTTTGGCAACGGTGATTATCGCGGCTGGTTTGTGATTACAGAGTTAACCGCCACCCACCAGCACACCGATCCCTGGGGCAATGTGATTGCCCAAAGCGGAACAATGTCGCTCCAGGAGTATACCGGCGATCCGAAAAACCCACTCCTGCCCCCGGCGATTACCACCCAGGAGCCTAATATTGACGAAAAGGCGAGCGATTTTCCGGACAAGGTGGAGTCCTGGTTGGATCAGATATTGAACGCCATTGAAGAAGGTATGCGCAAAGCCAAAGAGATGCTCGATGAACTGGCGCAATCCATTGAAGATATTAAAAAAACAGTGGCAAAGGTCAAAGCACTGATTAAAGAGGCCAAAGCGTTAAAAGAAAAGTGTGAAAAGATAATTACGTCGTTGAAAAAGACTATCGATGCCATCGAAACCCTGTTTAAACAACCGATGGATCTGCAAACGCTGGCAGGATTACCAAAAGCGTTGTCGGCGCAGATTAAAGCATTGCTGGGTAACATGCCGGGTATCCGCGACTGCGCCAAAGACGCCCGGACACTGGTTGACCATGCACAGGCGCTTTTTGACGACATTACCAGCGCCATCGCCGAAGCAACTTTCGATAAAGCCACAACGTTGGTTGAGCAGGCGCGTACAACGGTACAGCAAACCACTCCCGCAGTGACTCAGCTCGCTGCCGCGACCATTACGAGGAGCTGGTAATGCGATACCTTGAACATATCACCACCGACGGCGAACGCTGGGATAACCTGGCATGGCATTACTACGGTGATGCACTGGCTTATGAACGCATTATCGCCGCCAATCCACATGTCGCCATTTATCCGGTACTGCCTGCCGGTATTCAGCTCATTATTCCGGTCATTACCGTCAACAAGACCGTATCGGAGATCCCACCATGGCTGAGATAAGCGTAACTGGCGGCGTCTTTGCCACGCTCGCGCCCATTTTTACCCTCTGGTATGGGCATAAAGATATCACTTATGACATCACGCCTTATGTCACCAGCATCAGTTACCAGGACAGTATTAAAAACGAGTCGGATACCATCGCGATTACACTGGATGACACCGATGGACGCTGGATAAAAGAGTGGTATCCCGGCAAAGGCGATACGCTGGCGCTGCACATAGGTTATCAGGGGGAAAAACTGCTCGATTGTGGTCAATATATCATTGATAAAATTGACATTTCAGCACCACCTTCCACGGTAAATATTGATGGCATCGCCACTTCCGTCAATCAGGCGCTGCGCACCCGTAACAGTCAGGGCTTTGAAGAGACAACGCTTTCAGCCATCGCCAGCCGTATCGCGCAAACTCACGGCCTGACGCTGGTGGGCAAAATCGAGCCGCTGACGATTGACCGGGTGACACAGTACGGCGAAACCGATGTCGGATTTCTCAAGCGCCTGGCCAGCGAATATGGCTATGCGGTAAAGGTGACCACCAAAGAACTGATTTTTTTGCATTTACCCACGCTGCGCTGCCTGGCGCCGGTGAAAAAGATCGACCGCAAAGACGTTTCGCATTTCACCTTCAAAGATACCATTAACCGCATCTACAAAAACGCCACCGTACAGCATCAAAATAGTAAGAAAAAAGAACTGGTTATCTACACTCACGACAGCCAGCAAAAGCCGTCTGCCCGTGGAGTCGGCACCAGTGCCGACACGCTAAAACTGAACAGTCGGGCGCCGGACGTTGGCGCAGCTCAGGCCAAGGCCAACGCCGCGCTCGACAGCCACAACGAATATCAACAAACCGGAACGCTCAGGATGATGGGCTGCCCGGAACTGACGGCAGGCAATAAAATCGAGCTAACCGATTTTGGTGTGCTTTCCGGTCAGTGGCTGATTGATAAATCGACTCACAGTTTTGTGCGCAGCGGCTATACCACTGAGATCGACGTTTCACGTGGGCCAGCAACCAGCCAGTAAGGAGGCAATATGAAAGGAGTAACCCGGCAAACGGGGATTATCAGCGATATTGACGAAACCAGCGTTCGGGTGCGGGTCACGCTACCAGAGTGTGACAATCTGAAGAGTAACTGGCTTGCGGTGCTGCAGCGCAATTCTCAGGACAATAAAGACTACTGGCTACCGGATATGGGCGAACAGGTGGAAGTTCTGCTGGATGATAACGGTGAAGATGGCGTGGTGCTGGGCGCAGTATATTCAACGGTAGACACTGCGCCAGTAGCATCGCGCGACAAACGCTATGTCCAGTTTTCTGATGGCGCAGCGTTTGAATATGACCGCAGCACCCACCAGCTTACGATTAATGGTGGCATCGAAAAAATCGTGATTGAGGTTATTGACCGTACCAGCCTGACATCGCCCAACGTTGAGGTTAAAGCCCAACACGTCACCGTGACTTCCGACACTGTTGATGTGAAAGCCACCGATGTCAGCATTGAAGCCAGTAAGGTCGATGTTAAAGCGGCAGCAGTGACGGTAGATGCGCCCATGAGCACCTTTACCGGCAACGTCACGGTGATGAAAAAACTGACCTGGCTTGGTGGCATGGCAGGAAGTGGAGGCATCGGCAACGCCGCCACGATAACTGGCAATGTCAACGTGATTGGTAACGTTCAGGCCAGCGGCACATTGCAGGACAGCGGTGGCAACTCCAACCACCATTCACACTGACGTTTAACCCGCCTGATGGCGGGTTTTCTCTTTCTAATCAATCAGTTTTCTAAATCGCTTTAATATCCCCGCCGCCTGTTCAGGGCGAAAATACCCTCATGAACACGAAAACACGCCCCTCTACGCTGCACTGGCAACCCGCCTTGCAGCGGCCTGAAGAATACGTCTGCGGACTGGATGATATTCACCAGGCAATACACATCATTCTGCGCACACCGCGCGGCAGTGATCCCCACAGACCGCTGTTTGGCAGCAACTTGTGGCACTACATCGATTATCCCATCGAGCGGGCGATCCCGCATGTGGTAAGGGAGTCGGTAGAGGCCATCCGCCAGTGGGAACCGCGCTGCCGGTTGCTGAAGGTGACACCGGTAATCGACGGGGAACATCTGACGTTACGTGTGCAATGGCGCGCCGCTGACGGCGTAATCAACTCAACGGAGGTGTTATGGCGATAGCCGAACCCGATTTTATTGACCGCGATCCTGCGCAAATTACCAGCGAGATGATTGCGCAGTACGAAGATGCCAGCGGCAAAAAGCTCTACCCGGCACAGGCCGAGCGGTTGCTGATTGACCTTTTTGCCTATCGTGAAAACCTTGTACGCATCGCCATTCAGGAAGCGGCGAAACAGAACCTGGTCGCGTATTCCCGCGCGCCAATGCTGGATTATTTAGGTGAGCTGGTGGGCGTTCACCGCTTACCTGCACAACCGGCAAAAACCACGTTGCAGTTTTCGGTAGCCAGTAAGAATCGAAATAACATTCTAATTCCACAAGGAACACGTGCCAGCGCCTCTGACAGCGTGATGTTTGCTACCGATGAAGATGTTCTGATTCCGGCGGGAAGTTTGCATATCGCCGTTCCCGCCACCAGTCTGGCAACAGGCGAAGCGGGCAATGGCTGGCAGCCTGCACAGATTAGCGCCCTTGTTGACAGGATTGGTTATTACGATATCAGCGTGACCAACCTGACGGCCTCAACCGGCGGCTGCGGTGAAGAGAGCGATGACGCACTACGCCAGCGGATCCAACTGGCGCCGGAAAGTTTCAGCAATGCGGGCAGCTATGGTGCCTACCGCTTTCATACGCTTTCCGTAAGCCAGTCGATTATTGACGTCGCGGTACTGGGGCCGGACGAAGGATTGCCAGAAGGCTGCGTGGAGATCTACCCGCTAACGCTGAATGGTCTGCCGGGCGTGGAACTGCTCGCGCAAATTGAACTGGAGGTTAGCAAGGAGAAAAAACGTCCGCTGACCGACAAAGTAAGTGCGAAATGCGCCGTTAGGGTGCCGTATGAAATCCGTGCGCAGCTCACACTGTTTACCACTGCCGATCAGGAGACAACGCTGGCTGCGGCGCGTAAAGCGATTAGCCTCTGGACGCAACAGCGGCAGAAACATCTGGGACAGGACATTGTGCCAAACCAGATAATCAAAGTGTTACAAGTCGATGGTGTCTATGACGTTGCGCTGAATATACCTACAAAACGTATTTTGCAGGCGCATGAGTGGGCGGAATGCACCGCGATAGACGTCACGATTGCCGGAGTCAGCGATGGATAAATTGCTGCCGCCACCGCCGCTTGCCAGCGATGAGCGTTTTTCAACTCTGGCAAATATCGCTGCCGAGCGTTTTGCCCAACTCGATCTGACAGCGTTGATGGTTTATCTGGTAGACCTGGTTGATGCTTCGGCATTACCTGCCCTTGCAGAACAATTTCACATTCAGGGGCTGGAAGGTTGGTTATTTACCACTGATGAACGAGAGAAGCGCGAGTTAATTAAGCAAGCCATTGAGCTGCATAAATATAAAGGAACGATTTGGGCGGTACGGCGGGTGCTGGAAATACTTTCGCTACCAGGAACTATTTCAGAATGGTTTGAATATGGGGGGAAGGCTTATTTTTTTAAGGTTGATATAGAGCTGGTGGATAAAGGCATGGATGAAAACCTTTTCAATAATCTGGTAGAACTCATTCATGAATATAAAAACACACGTTCAAAACTGGAAGCATTAATTGTCTGGATCATTAACCAAAGTGCTATTCCTGTTATTGGCTGTGCACTTTATGGTGGTGAACTGACGACGGTTTTACCTTTCCAGATACGGGAAGTACAGCAAAACACATCAATCTATTACAGAACAGGGCAATGGAGCCTTGAAATTACATCTATTTACCCGGAGTAATTATGGATAATGAGTTTTATACTCTACTCACCGACAGAGGGATGGCAAAAATTGCCAATGCTCTGGCGGATAAAAAACAGCTTCATCTACAAAAAATGGCTGTTGGCGACAGCGGAGGGCAATATTATGAACCCACCGTCCGCCAAACTAAATTACGTCATGAAGTATGGCGTGGTGATTTAAATACATTAACAGTTGCGCCCAATAATCCTAACTGGTTAATTGCGGAACTTGTACTGCCCGAAAATATCGGCGGCTGGTATGTACGTGAAGTCGGCGTTTTTGATACTGACGGTGAACTCATTGCTATCGGTAAATTCCCGGAGTCGTATAAACCGCTATTACCCGGCGGCAGCGGTAAGCAAGTTTGCATTCGTCTCATTATGGAAGTTTCCAATACGACAGCGGTAACACTCACCGTTGACCCCAGTATTGTGCTGGCAACACGGGATTATGTTGATTCGCAACTGGATGAACATGAACGTTCGACTAATCACCCTGATGCTACGTTATCGCAAAAAGGCTTTACGCAGTTAAGTAACGCCACTGACAGTGATGACGAAACCAAAGCGGCTACGCCAAAAGCGGTGAAAGCGGCGATGATTGAGGCACGAAATCATCGTCATACCTGGAGTCAGATTACTGATATACCAGATGGTACACTGACTCAAAAAGGGATTGTGAAGCTTAGTAACGCGATTGATAGCACCAGCACGACAGAGGCGGCAACACCGAGCGCGGTGAAGGCGGCGTATGACCTGGCGAATAGTAAGGCTGCGGGAAACCATACTCACCCATGGGGACAGATTACGGGTGTTCCAGACGGCACCCTGTCGCAAAAAGGGATTGTGAAGCTTAATAATGCGACGGATAGCAACAGTACGACGGAGGCGGCTACGCCGAGTGCGGTGAAGGCGGCGTATGATAAGGCTGGTGCTGCATATAGTAGGTCAACGAATTCTCACATCCAGTTCTTTACCACCAATGGAACGTTTACTGTTCCTGATGGGGTGTCCTTACTTTTTATAGAAATGCTCGGTGGCGGTGGCGGTGGCGGTGGCGGTGGATACGCAAAAGGCAACTCTGGTTTTCCATATAGTACGCAGGGTTTTGGCGGTCAATGCGGAGAAACAAAATTATCAATAGTCACAGTCATTCCAGGAACAAATTACGCTGTCACTGTCGGAGCGGGAGGTGTAGGTGGTCAAGGGGGAAAATTAGAATCAAAGATGGGATCAACTGGAGGTATTCTTTGGAATGTTCATGGCTCAGATGGCATGCAAGGCGGGAACTCATCATTTGCTGACAGCGTAGCTTACGGGGGAACAGGTGGAAACGGTAGTGGGAATACCATGGTTGACCAACACTCTGCTCCTGGTGGGAATGGAATGAATTCACTATATGGCCTAGGGGGGATTGGTTTAGCCCTTTCTAACGGAGGTAATGCCGTTGGTTATGGTGCCGGTGGTGCTGGTGGTAGTGCAGCAAATAATCAAACATCAGCATCTTTTTCCGGCGGACGCGGCTCAGATGGCTTTGTAAAAATATCATGGTGAAAATATGGCACGATATGCGTATTACCATCCAGTAACTTTTGAAGTTATTGACTGGATAGATAATTCTTTATTAAATGTTGTGTTACCGAACTCGGTAATACCAGTAAATGATGAACAATGGAAATTAAAGGATAATATCTGCTGGATATGTCTTGACCCATTCAAAATTATCACCACACCACCGCCGGGTGATTTTTACATCTTAGAGAATGATAAATGGGTATATGACAAAACATTATTTACCATTGCACTTGAGAATACCAAGGCACAGGTTACACAGGAAATAAAAAATCGACGTGATGAAATAACGGTAGATTACATCATCATCAACAACCATCTCTTCCACAGTGATACAAATAGCCGTATCCAACAGCTTTCACTCACTAAAATGGGAGCGGAGAAAAAAATCCCTCCAGGTTTAATGTGGAAAACTAAAAATAACGGTCTGATTGAGTTAACCAACGAAATCGCCGCACAATTTGAATCGGTAACAATAGATCACGATATGCGCCTGTTCGCCAACGCTCAGCGCCATATCGCGGCGGTGGAAGCACTGGACGATATTCAGGCGGTGCTCGACTACGATTACTCCACAGGCTGGCAACCATGAGTAAAACCACTGTCTGGCTCGCTTGTTATAAGGGCCGAACAGAGCACTGTGGTATTGCCCGACTGGCTGACTGGCTTACCCGTAAAATCACACGCGGTAGTTATTCCCACTGTGAATTAGCCGTTAAGCATGGTGAAAAGAGTTACCTTTGTTACTCTGCATCACTGCGCGATCGCGGTGTACGCGGAAAGATAATGCCGTTACCTGCGGATAAGTGGGATCTATTGCCACTCCAGGCCAGCCTTCAGGATGTGGAAACTTTTTTCCGTAAACATGATGGCAAACGCTATGACTGGCGCGGAGCCTTAGGAATTATCACCGGCAATAAAGAACAGTGCGATCGCCTGTTTTGCAGTGAATTTTGTGCTGAATTCCTGCAACTGAAGGAAAGCTGGCGCTATTCTCCAAACCACTTGTACGCTTTAGTCAGCAGTTGGCAATACCAGCAATAAATCACGCCGGGCTTTATGCCCGGCGCAATACTGTTTGATACAGCAAATTATCTAGCTCCCGAACATCTCCCTCTCTGCTGTCCGGTAAAATCGGTGGAATTTCCCCACGCGCCAGTTCCGCACGAATAAACGCATGTAGCAATGGACGGCGCGGACCATATTCCGCTTCTCCCGCGCGCTGTTTACGTTCCAGCAATTCGTCTATTTCTGCGCGTAACGGCGCATCAAGTTCGCTTCCCGCCAGTAACTTGGCAAAGCGCATTGGCGGTACACCTTTACCCGCCTCGACCCAGCGCACGGCCAGCAATGGGCGCAGTACATAAAAGTATTTTTTCAGCCGAACTTCGTCGCCCTGCAAATAATCGCGAAAGTTTTTCCGCGCCATCGAATAATAATGCCAGCGCGCACGTAGCGGAGAAAACCACTTTGGCACCATTGCCTTTAGCGCCGTTATAGTTTCTTCGTCTTGCTGATAGACCACCGGTGAGTCCAGCCATTCAATCAGCGTCGGGTTCGCGCCTTTCAATAATCCCAGCGCCTTACGCCACTCCCAGCCGGAAACATCCAGCTCGTCGTCGATGGGCAGTTCGATAACATCACGTGGCGACTCCACCCGCAGATACCATTCCAGCGGATGAACATACAAAAAACGCACATCATAATCGCTGTCTGGCGAAGCAAATCCCCAGCCGCGACTCCCTGATTCGCAGGCGTACAGCACTTTAACGCCATACCGCCGTTCAATTTCCTTTAACTGCTGCGATACCCGTTCACGCATCGCAGCACTGACTCCATTTAAGGACATTTTGCTCATCCTTTGATATTAACTAACCCATGCAGCACCTGGTCAAGACCACCGAATACAGAGATGTTATCGATCCGCTCAGCCACTCTCTCCAGCGTTTCCAGCTCTTTTAAACGCAGCGCCACCGGGTTGTTTTCCATGACTTTGGCGGTGTTCAGCAACGAACGCGTGGCGGCGGTTTCTTCACGCCGACGAATCACATTTGCTTGCGCGGATTTCTCCGCTTCAACCAGTTGCGCAAGAATATGTCAGTATCGCATCTCGGCCTTTAACAGCCCCTTTGCGCCGTGGCTGCAATACCGTGTTCATCACATCCGTTTGTACCTGGACTTGCTGCGTATTCATCCGTATCAGCGCCAAATCTGGAGTGCCTACGGGGTTAAACCCCCTGTATCATTCAGTATCAACGCGAAAGGGTTATTGCTAAAAGTGTGCCAAAAGTGAAATTTCACACTTAATTAATTGAATGATAAAGATTTAATTAAATTAGATAACTTGCCGGATAATAATTTCCGTTAAATTTTTATCTGCATTTATCACTAATTATCGAGAGAGATAAATATTTAAGAGACGGCAAAATGAATATTATCAGTTCTGCTCGCAAATGAATTCCCGTACACTGAACCCTCTGGCTCAATGAGGGCACCATCATGGCACTCCCCCGTATTACACAAAAAGAGATGACCGAGCGTGAACAGCGCGAATTAAAGACGCTACTGGATCGGGCGCGTATTGCGCATGGTCGCGTGTTGACCAATGCCGAAACCAACAACATTAAAAAAGAGTACATTGATAAGCTGATGGTTGAGCGTGAGGCTGAAGCGAAAAAAGCCCGCCAGTTGAAGAAAAAGCAGGCTTATAAACCGGACCCCGAAGCGTCATTCAGTTGGTCGGCAAATACCTCGACGCGCGGCAAACGCTGATTAGCGCCCTTTTTTCTTCCGCCCCGGCGAGGTGAAACGTTTACCATTTGACGCCGGGCGACTACCTTTTTCCGCCGTTTTTTCCATCTTCACCACCGGGCGCTTGATACCCGCCGTTTTCGGTTTGGCCTTCGCTTTGGGTTTTGCCTCGGAAGAGGAATTTTCAATGAGTTTAAAGAGGTCGATTAACTCATCATCAGTTAAATCGCGCCACTCCCCCAGCGGAATGCCGCTTAAGCTGACGTTCATAATCCGTGTACGTTCCAGCTTCTTCACTTCGTAGCCAAAGTGCTCGCACATGCGACGAATCTGTCGGTTCAGCCCCTGCACCAGGGTAATACGAAAGACAAATGGCGCTTCTTTTTTGACTTTGCATTTTTTGGTCACCGTCCCGAGGATCGGCACACCTGCGCCCATGCCACGAATAAATTCATCGGTAATCGGTTTATCCACCGTCACCAGATACTCTTTCTCATGGTCATTACCCGCACGGAGGATCTTATTCACCAGATCGCCGTGATTGGTGAGGAAAATCAGCCCCTGGGAGTCTTTATCCAGGCGACCAATCGGGAATACGCGTTTACTGTGGTTAACGAAATCGACAATGTTGTCACGCTCACCATCTTCGGTGGTACTGACAATGCCCACTGGCTTATTCAGGGCGATAAGCACTAAATCTTCGGCTTCCCGAGGCTCAATCAACTGACCGTTTACTTTCACAACGTCGCCGGGTTTCACCTGATCGCCAATAGTGGCACGCTTGCCATTAAGGAACACATTGCCTTGCTCGATATAGCGATCCGCTTCGCGGCGTGAGCAAATTCCGCTTTCGCTGATGTATTTATTTAAACGGACTGATGAGTCGGGTAGCATAAATTCTCCTGTAAAACGCGGAATATACCGTACCTCCTCCTCCCGAAAAACAGGATTTATGCGGGATGCGATAAGTTACGCGTCTGCATTAATAGCCGTTTAATAGAAAATCGATAGCATCACGCAGTACGATTCGCTGTTGACTAACGTTCTCCCAACTCTTTTAGCGGTATTCCTGTCATCATGTGTGCCATTACCATGTGATCCAGGCCTGCAATTGAAACCACCGGACAAACTTTTACCGGCGATCAAGCCTGACCGCCGGAGCAACAATGGTATGCTTTAATACATTGGCGACAGGATGCTGGAGATTGATGAGATAAGGATAAACGTGCCGCCCACTCCCCAGGTTCTCATAAGCACAATATTGATCCATTAGAATGACCTTTGGTAATCGCTAAATGAACCGTTCTCATCCACCCACTGATTAACAGCGTCGACAGATTCTTTGTTTTCTCGCAACCAGGTTTCTCTCTGATTCTGAAGGATTTTTTCCAGTAACGCTTCGGTTAATACCGCCGAGAGATTGAGTTTGAGTTTACGAGCTTCTTCCAGAATCTCTGGTGGCAGCGAGACATTAACAGGTTTTTTCACCTTCGATATTGTGCGCATAATTCCCTCCATCATGATGCGCATACTCTGTCTAAAAGTAGCGTAATTAACGAGCATTTTTCCTCCAGTTCCCTTAGAAATTTGTCGAAAAATACATCTACTACGAATACCTGTCACGCCTGATCATTCAAACTTGCGAGGCGCTTTCCAGAAGCAATACGCGACATCGTGAGCCATGTCAGTAAGTGGTGATATTCGCGGTGGTAGCATGCCTCCCGTGATTTCTTACTAACCGGAGAAGTAATGGAACTGCTTTTATTGAGTAACTCGACGCTGCCGGGAAAAGCCTGGCTGGAACATGCGCTGCCGCTGATTGCTGAACAGTTGCAGGGGCGCCGTTCAGCGGTGTTTATTCCTTTCGCTGGCGTAACGCAAACCTGGGATGATTACACCGCCAAAACGGCTGCGGTTCTCGCTCCGCTGGGTGTTTCTGTCACTGGTATTCATAGCGTTGCCGATCCTGTTGCCGCAATTGAAAATGCGGAAATCGTGATTGTCGGCGGTGGCAACACTTTCCAGTTACTGAAGGAATGCCGTGTGCGCGGTCTGCTGGCACCAATTGTTGACGTGGTGAAACGCGGCGCGCTGTACATTGGCTGGAGTGCAGGCGCTAACCTTGCCTGTCCGACTATCCGTACTACCAACGATATGCCAATTGTCGATCCACAAGGTTTCGATGCGCTGGATCTGTTCCCGCTGCAAATCAACCCGCACTTCACCAACGCGCTGCCGGAAGGCCATAAAGGTGAAACGCGCGAGCAGCGTATTCGCGAACTGCTGGTGGTCGCGCCAGAGTTGACGATTATTGGTCTGCCGGAAGGTAACTGGATCACGGTGAGTAAAGGTCACGCTACGCTGGGCGGCCCGAATACCACCTATGTGTTTAAGGCTGGTGAAGAAGCGGTTCCGCTGGAAGCTGGGCACCGTTTTTAAATGAAATTGCCGGATACATTATCCGGCATCTTGTACACAATGCCTGATGCGACGCTTGACGCGTCTTATCAGGCCTACAGGGTTCCTGTATTAATACTCGTCCCGCCCCTCATCTTCATCTGGTTGTTCAAGCACACTGTAAGCGACTGAACAAAACAGCGAGTTCAGACGCTGCATATCTCCCAGCAAGCCTAAATGTAGCGAACTGGTTTCAATGCTTTGCACGTTCTGCTGATGCAGGCGATCTACGTGAGCGTGGGAATAACGGCGATTAAGAATACGAAAACGATGCTTGCTGCGGCGCAAACGACGGGCGCTGGTGACATCGCCAGAGAAGAAAACCGACATCGCCAGTTTTAAATTACTGAGCAATTGCTCATAGAGCGCATCCAGTTCCTTCAACCCATCAATAGAAAATGCCCGCCGCGCTGCCAGCGATTTGTCAGCAATTTCACTACCCATACGCTCGACAATATCAGAAGCCTGTTCCAGATTGAGCGCCATTTCAATGATTTCCGCCCAGCGACGAGACTCTTCCTCTGCCAGCTCCTCTTTTGGCATCCGCGCAAGGTAAAGTTTAATCGCGGTATACAACACGTTGATATCATCCGCCAGCTTGCGCAGCTCTTTCTCTTCACGAGGCGCGCCGTGCATCACTTTATTCAGCCCTTCCATCATCTGTTCCATTGCGTCACCGATGCGCAATGTTTCGCGGGCCGCATTGGCCAGGGCAAGCGTTGGCGTATCCAGCGCGCTAACGTCCAGATGTTTCGGTTTCAGATGGGCATCCAGTTCGGGTTCATCGCGAATAATCGTTTTGCAAAACCGCGCCATCGGGTCAACAAATGGGAGCATTACCAGACAGCGCACAAGGTTGTAGAAGACGTGGAAATAGATCACCAGTTCCGCTTTCGGCAAAGGCAGTTTATCCATGGATTCAGCCAGAACATGGACAAACGGCAGGATAATCAGGCTCCCCACCAGCTTAAACAACAGGCTGCCCAGCGCCACGCGACGTGCTGCGGCATTGGCGGCACTGTTGTTAAGCATCGCCAGCAGGCCAGAGCCGAGGTTAGCGCCAATCACCAGACAGAGCGCCACCGGGAAGGAGATTATGCCTGCGGCGGTCAGAGTGGCGGTCAGCAGCACAGCAGCAAGGCTGGAGTAGCTGATAATGGCGAACATCGCGCCAATCAGCGCATCCAGCAGAATGTCACCCGTCAGCGAGGCAAAGATCACCTGAACACCGTTAGCCTGGGTGATCGGCGTTACGGCCTGCACAATCAACTCCAGTGCCAGCAAAATCAGCCCAAGACCGATACCGACGCGCCCCAGTTGCCCGGCGCGCGACTGTTTGCGTCCGAGGAAAAAAATCACGCCGATAAAAATAAGTAACGGTGACAGCCAGGATAAATCGAAGGTAAGAATACGCGCCATTAGCGCCGTCCCGACATCTGCCCCCAGCACAATCACCAGAGCCGGTGCGAGGGCAACCAGATCCTGAGCGACAAACGAGGTCACCAGCATGGTGGTGGCATTACTGCTCTGTACCAGTGCGGTAACACCTATTCCCGCGCAAAAGGCGAGTGGCTTCTTTTCGACGCTCCGGCTAAGAACAGTACGTAGGCGCGCACCGAAGACGCGCATTACGCCGGTACGAACAATATGCGTCCCCCAGACCAGCAGGGCGACGGCAGAAAGCAGGTGAAGCAGTGTTAACACGAGTTCAGGTTCTCCTTATCGTTATATGCTCCTGAAACAGATACCGAAGGGGGGCGAGCTGCGCTTTTCCGGTCTGATATAAGACCAGTATAATTGTTTCATATTAATAAAGAGACAGGGCACTCATTGAGCGCCCTGTTTGTTGTAAGGAAAAGTGACAGATTTGTGAATCAGTCCGCATCATACCCCAGATTCGGCGCCAGCCAGCGTTCAACATCAGCAACGCTCATTCCTTTACGGCGGGCATAGTCTTCGACCTGGTCGCGCTGAATTTGCGCCACGGCGTAATACTTGCTATCCGGGTGGCTGAAATACCAACCCGAAACCGAAGCACCAGGCCACATCGCGAAAGATTCCGTGAGTTTCATGCCGGTGTGTTTTTCCACTTCCAGCAGCTCCCAGATGGTGGCTTTTTCCGTATGTTCCGGGCAGGCAGGGTAGCCTGGTGCCGGGCGGATGCCCTGGTAGTTTTCGCGGATCAGCTCTTCATTGCTGAGATTCTCGTTCGGCGCATAGCCCCAGTAAACTTTACGCACACGCTCATGGAGATACTCCGCAAAAGCTTCGGCCAGTCGGTCGGCAAGAGCTTTCACCATGATTTTGTTGTAATCATCATGCTGCGCTTCGAACGCTTCTGCCAGCGCGTCCTCTTCCAGCCCGCCAGTCACGGCAAATGCGCCAATGTAATCCGCTTTACCCGAAATCTTTGGTGCCACGAAATCCGCAAGGCAGTAGTTCGCGAAGCCGGTTTTTTCGGTCTGTTGGCGTAGATGGTGGCTGACGTTGATCACATGGGTGCGTGTTTCGTCGCGGTAGATTTCAATGTCATCGCCCACGCGGTTTGCCGGGAACAGACCAACCACGCCGCGTGGATTCAGCGTTTTCTCGGCGCTTAATTTATCCAGCATGTCATTAGCGTCTTTAAACAGGCGTTTCGCCTCAACGCCTACCACTTCATCTTCCAGAATGCGCGGATATTTCCCGGCCAGCGACCAGGTCATAAAGAACGGCGTCCAGTCGATGTAATTACGCAGCGTTTCGATGCTGGCTTCGACTTCCTGCACGCCGAGACGGTGCGCCACCGGCGGCGTGTAAGCCTGCCAGTCAAAAGCGAAATCGTTATCACGCGCCGCTTCCAGCGTGACCGGCGGTGTGCGCGGTTTCTTGCGCCCGTGCTGAATACGCACGGTTTCGTACTCTTTGCGGGTACGAGCGACAAAATCGTCACGCTGAGCGTCGGAAAGCAGCGCCGCCACGACGCCAACGGTGCGCGAGGCGTTTTGTACATACACCGTCGGGCCACTGTAGTTCTGCTCGATTTTCACCGCCGTGTGCGCTTTTGAGGTGGTCGCGCCGCCAATCAGTAGCGGAATGGTGAAGCCCTGACGCTCCATCTCTTTCGCCACGTTCACCATTTCGTCCAGCGACGGCGTGATCAGCCCCGAAAGGCCAATCAAATCGGCATTCACTTCTTTGGCGGTGCGGAGAATTTTTTCCGCAGGCACCATAACGCCGAGATCGACAATTTCGTAGTTATTACATTGCAGCACCACGCCAACGATATTTTTACCGATATCGTGCACATCGCCCTTCACGGTGGCGATCACCATCTTGCCGTTGGTTTTGCCCTGCTCTTTGCTGGCTTCGATAAACGGTTCGAGATACGCCACCGCCTGCTTCATTACGCGCGCCGATTTCACTACCTGCGGCAGGAACATTTTCCCTTCGCCAAACAGATCGCCGACCACGTTCATGCCGTCCATCAGCGGCCCTTCAATCACTTCAATCGGGCGCGTAGCCTGCAGGCGGGCTTCTTCGGTGTCTTGTTCGATAAACTCGGTAATGCCTTTAACCAGCGAGTACTCCAGGCGTTTTTTCACGTCCCACGAGCGCCACTCTGCCTGCTGGGCGTTAGCGGTGTCGTCTGTTTTACTACCGCGATATTTCTCGGCAAGCTCCAGTAAACGCTCGGTGCCATCGTCGCGACGATTGAGGATCACATCTTCCACCGCGTCGCGCAGTTCAGCGGGCAGGTCGTCGTAAATCGCCAGTTGCCCGGCGTTCACAATCCCCATATCCATGCCGTTGCGAATAGCGTAGTAGAGAAACACCGCGTGAATGGCTTCGCGCACCGGATCGTTACCACGGAACGAAAAGGACACGTTGGAAACACCGCCGGAGATCAGCGCGTGCGGCAGTTCGCGTTTGATGTCTTCACACGCGCCAATAAAGTCCTGCGCGTAGTTGTTGTGCTCTTCAATACCAGTTGCGACCGCGAAGATGTTCGGGTCAAAAATGATATCTTCCGGCGGAAAGCCAACCTCTTCGGTGAGGATTTTGTACGCCCGACGGCAAATCTCGATTTTCCGTGCGCGGGTATCGGCCTGGCCCTGTTCGTCAAAGGCCATAACCACCACTGCCGCACCGTAACGACGCAACAGTTTTGCGTGATGGATAAAGGCATCGACACCCTCTTTCATCGAGATAGAGTTAACAATGCCTTTGCCCTGAATACACTTCAGCCCTTTTTCAATGACGTCCCATTTTGAAGAGTCAATCATAATCGGCACGCGGGCAATATCCGGTTCACCCGCAATCAGGCTGAGGAAACGCACCATCGCCGCTTCGGCGTCGAGCATTCCTTCATCCATGTTGATATCGATAATCTGCGCGCCGTTTTCCACCTGCTGACGCGCCACATCCAGCGCCTCGCTGTATTTCTCTTCTTTGATCAGGCGTTTGAACTTAGCGGAACCGGTGACGTTAGTCCGCTCGCCGACGTTCACAAACAGGCTATCGTCGCCAATATTCAGCGGCTCCAGGCCGGATAAACGGCAGGCTATGGGGATCTCAGGCAGTTTGCGCGGCGCTAATCCTTCTACTGCACGGCTCATCGCCGCAATATGTTGTGGCGTGGTGCCGCAGCAACCGCCGACGATATTCAGGAAGCCCGCTTCCGCCCATTCGCGAATCTGTTTTGCCATCGTGTCGGCGTCGAGATCGTATTCACCAAAGGCGTTAGGCAGTCCGGCATTCGGGTGAGCGGTGACGTAGCATTCTGCTATTCGCGACAGCTCCTGCACATACTGGCGCAGTTCATCTGGCCCCAGCGCACAGTTGAGGCCGAAAGTCAGGGCTTCGGCATGGCGCAGAGAGTTGTAAAACGCTTCGGTAGTTTGCCCGGAGAGCGTGCGGCCGGAGGCGTCGGTGATGGTGCCGGAGATCATAATCGGCAGTTCAACGCCCAGGGCTTCAAACTCCGTTTTCACCGCAAAGACCGCCGCTTTAGCGTTGAGGGTGTCGAAGACGGTTTCAATCAGAATCAGGTCTACACCGCCTTCCACCAGTGCTTTAGTGGATTCGCGATAGGCTGCCACCAGCTGATCAAAGGTAATGTTACGGAATGCCGGGTCGTTTACGTCCGGAGAAATAGATGCCGTGCGGTTGGTTGGGCCGAGAACACCAGCAACGTAGCGCGGTTTTTCTGGCGTGCGGGCGCTCCACTCGTCGGCACAGGCACGCGCCAGTTTCGCCGCCGCAAAGTTGATTTCCGCTGACAGGGATTCCATCTGGTAATCCGCCATCGCAATGGTCGTGGAGTTGAAGGTGTTGGTTTCGATGATATCCGCGCCCGCTTCAAAGTAAGCGTTGTGGATAGCGGCAATCACTTCAGGTTTACTGAGCACCAGCAGGTCGTTGTTGCCTTTGAGATCGCACGGCCAGTCGGCAAAGCGTTCACCACGAAAATCGGCTTCGTTCAGTCGATAACTCTGGATCATGGTGCCCATTCCGCCGTCCAGCACCAGAATACGTTCATTTAACTGCGCACGCAGTTGTTCCACTTTGCTGCTCACACTTGCTCCCGACACGCTCAACCCAGATTTAATAAAAATTCAACAAACCATACTGGCATAAACGCATCTGTGGTAAAAGCGACCACTACGCAACATGAGATTTGTTCAACATTAACTCATCGGATCAGTGCAGCAGCTATTGCATTAGTTAACAATAAAAATGAAAATGATTTCCACGATACAGAAAAAGGAGGCTGTCATGGTCGCACCCATTCCCGCAAAACGCGGCAGAAAACCCGCCGTTGCCACCGCACCTGCGACCGGGCAGGTTCAGTCTTTAACGCGTGGCCTGAAATTACTGGAGTGGATTGCCGAATCCAATGGCAGCGTGGCACTCACGGAACTGGCACAGCAGGCCGGATTGCCCAATTCCACAACCCACCGACTGCTAACCACGATGCAACAGCAGGGCTTTGTGCGTCAGGTTGGCGAACTTGGACACTGGGCGATCGGCGCGCATGCTTTTATGGTCGGTAGCAGCTTTCTTCAGAGTCGTAATCTGTTAGCCATTGTCCATCCTATTCTGCGCAACCTGATGGAAGAGTCTGGCGAAACCGTGAATATGGCGGTGTTGGATCAAAGCGATCACGAAGCGATTATTATCGACCAGGTACAGTGTACGCATCTGATGCGTATGTCCGCGCCTATCGGCGGTAAATTACCGATGCATGCTTCCGGTGCGGGTAAAGCCTTTTTAGCCCAGTTAAGTGAAGAGCAGGTGACGAAGTTACTGCATCGTAAAGGCTTACATGCCTATACCCACGCGACGCTGGTGTCTCCTGTGCATTTAAAAGAAGATCTCGCCCAAACGCGCAAACGGGGTTATTCATTTGATGATGAAGAACATGCCCTGGGACTGCGTTGTCTCGCGGCGTGTATTTTCGATGAGCATCGCGAACCGTTTGCCGCAATTTCGATTTCCGGGCCGATTTCACGTATTACCGATGACCGCGTAACCGAGTTTGGCGCGATGGTGATTAAAGCGGCGAAAGAAGTCACGCTGGCGTATGGTGGAATGCGGTAACTTTTCGCCTCCGATTTATACAAACCGCACGCTAAACCGCTGCCTGCGCCGATACGCATAGACATCTTCCACATGCCCTTCACGGATACGGTTTTGTAGCGCGCGCCAGTAGTCGGCGCGGAACAGGTCAGCGTGCATTTCTTCAAACAGCGGGCCAATGCGCGGGTCAGCGCATAGCCAGTGACGGAACTCTTCCGGGAAAACATCGCCGGGCGAGACGCTGTACCAGGGTTCGCTGGCGAGCTCGTCTTCCGGGTAGCGCGGTGGCGGTATGTCGCGGAAATTCACTTCCGTCATGTAGCAAATTTCATCGTAATCATAAAACACCACGCGCCCGTGACGGGTGACGCCAAAGTTTTTAAATAACATATCCCCAGGGAAGATATTGGCAGCGGCAAGCTGGCGAATGGCGTTGCCATACTCTTCAATAGCGTCGCGCAGTTGCTGCCCTTCAACTTGCTCAAGCCAGATATTGAGCGGCACCATTCGCCGTTCGATATAGAGATGGCGAATCACAATCTGTTCGCCGAGATCGGTAATTTTTTCCGGCGCTTCCTGGAGCAGTAATTCCATTAATGCCGGGGAAATATGCCGCTTCTCCAGTACAAAGTTTTCAAACTCCTGGGTATCTGCCATTCGCCCTACGCGATCGTGCTCCTTAACCAGCTGATAGCAAGCGCGGACGTGGGCCGCTGACATCTCTTTCTGCGGTGCGAACTTGTCTTTGATCACTTTGAATACCCGATCAAAACCCGGCAGCGTGAACACCAGCATCACCATTCCACGAATGCCCGGAGCTTCAATAAACTGTTCATTACAGCCCTGTAGATAAACGAGATATTCGCGGTAACTTTCGGTTTTAGCGTGTTTCTGGCAGCCGATAGCCATATACAGTTCTGCGGTGGTTTTGCCCGGCAGAATTTCCCGTAACCACTCGACCAGCGCGGCAGGCAGCGGAGCGTAAACCATAAAATAGGATCGCGCAAAGCCAAAGACGATGCTCGCTTCGGCGGTCGTTGTCAGACAGGTATCAATAAATAACTCGCCATTGTCCGTCTGATGGATCGGCAGCAAAAAGGGCAACGTGCCAGAAGGCGTGATCAGTTTGCCCACCAGCCAGGCGGCTTTATTGCGGTAAAACAATTCGTTCGCCACCTGTAAATGACTTTCGGCGAGGTTGTCTGTCCCCAGCGTCTCCGTCAGATGGCGAATGATGTAGTTGATATCGCAACTTTTATTCTGCCAGCGCAGACGCAGCGGCAGGTCGCTGAGAACGCGCATCAGCAGAGATTCCCAGCCATGATCGGGATAAAAATCTTTTGCCAGCGGGCGTGGAATAGTACGAAAGCGGCGCTCCGGCTGGGAGCTAAAGATAAAAAGCCGCTCGGGAGTAAGCGAGCGGTGGTCAAATAACCGACAGTATACGGAGTTGAAAAAACTCTCCGCAATCTCGAAGCGCGGGTAATCCGGCAACAGCCGGGTGTAATGCTCTTTGACACGCAGTAAAAATGCCGCGTCCGTGCTTTGGCCGTTAGTGATACAGCGCAGTTGCTCCACTACCAGACCCACGTGATGATCGTAAAGATGGATACGGTCTTTCATCGCCTGCTGGACAGCGTGCCAGTCGGCTTGTTCAAAACGCTGCTGCGCCCCGGAAGTCACTTCGAGGAATCGACCATACTGGGCGTCGAAACCTTGCAAAATGGTTTGTGCAATCAGTAATTCCAGGCCACGCGGCATCGCCTCTCCTTAATTCGCCCCTCGCCTTACGGAAAGGGGCGTTGGTTATTAGAACTGCGATTCTTCGGTGGAGCCGGTCAGCGCGGTAACTGACGACGTGCCGCCCTGAATAATGGTCGTCACTTTATCGAAGTAGCCTGTGCCCACTTCTTGCTGGTGAGAAACGAAGGTATAGCCATCTTTCGCAGCAGCAAATTCTGGCTGTTGCACTTTCTCAACATAATGCTTCATACCCTCGCCCTGTGCATAGGCGTTTGCCAGGTCGAACATGTTAAACCACATGCTGTGGATCCCTGCCAGGGTGATGAACTGGAACTTGTAGCCCATATCCGACAGCTGCTGCTGGAAGCTGGCGATAGTTTTATCGTCAAGGTTTTTCTGCCAGTTGAACGACGGCGAGCAGTTATAGGCCAGCAGTTTACCCGGGTATTTCGCGTGGATAGCTTCCGCAAAGCGACGTGCCAGTTCCAGATCCGGTGTAGAAGTTTCACACCAAACCAGGTCGGCATACGGCGCATAAGCCAGGCCACGGCTGATCGCTTGTTCAATGCCTGCGTGAGTACGGAAGAAGCCTTCATTAGTACGCTCGCCAGTGATGAATTCGCTGTCATACGGATCGCAATCAGAGGTGATCAGGTCTGCTGCATCAGCATCGGTACGTGCAACCAGCAGGGTTGGAACGCCCGTCACGTCAGCCGCCAGACGCGCAGCGACCAGTTTCTGGATCGCTTCCTGAGTTGGCACCAGCACTTTGCCACCCATGTGACCACATTTCTTAACGGACGCGAGCTGATCTTCGAAGTGAACTGCCGCTGCACCGGCTTCAATCATCGCTTTCATCAGTTCAAAGGCATTCAGGACACCGCCAAAACCGGCTTCCGCATCGGCAACGATCGGCAGGAAGTAATCAACATAGCGCGGATCGCCCGGTTCAATGCCTGCAGACCACTGGATCTGATCGGCACGACGGAAGGTGTTGTTGATCCGTTCCACCACCGCAGGCACCGAGTTTGCCGGGTAGAGAGACTGATCCGGATACATGCTGGCCGCGAGGTTAGCGTCTGCCGCTACCTGCCAGCCCGACAGGTAGACCGCTTCGATACCCGCTTTCGCCTGTTGCAGCGCCTGACCGCCAGTCAGTGCACCGAGGCTGTTGATGTAGCCTTTTTTCGACTCACCGTGCAGCAGTCGCCACATTTTCGCCGCGCCCAGCTGCGCCAGTGTACATTCCGGATTGACCGAACCGCGTAATTTCACCACATCTTCCGCGCTGTACGGGCGAGTAATGCCTTCCCAACGCGGTTGAGTCCACTCTTTCTGTAATTCTTCAATTTGTTGTGTACGGGTTTTCATGTGCAGATGCTCCATAGTTATGTGGTGGTTTACGCTAACAGGCGGTAGCCTGGCAGGGTCAGGAAATCAATTAGTTCATCGGATGTGGTGATCTGTTCCATCAGGCGTGCGGCGTCGTCAAAACGCCCCTGGGAGAAACGTTCTTCGCCCAGTTCGCTGGCAATGACTTTCATCTCTTCGCCCAGCATCTGGCGGAACAAGGCATTGGTCACCGGTTTGCCATTGCTCAACGTTTTTTGATGATGGATCCACTGCCAGATTGAGGTACGGGAAATTTCAGCCGTCGCCGCATCTTCCATCAGGCCATAAATCGGCACACAGCCGTTGCCAGAGATCCACGCTTCGATGTACTGCACAGCCACGCGAATGTTGGCGCGCATACCTTCTTCGGTGCGTTCACCGTCACAAGGTGCCAGCAGTTGTTCGGCAGTAATCGGCGCGTCTTGTTCGCGCATCACGTCAAGCTGATTTTTACGGGAGCCGAGAATGTCGTTGAATACCGCCATTGCCGTATCCGCAAGGCCTGGGTGAGCGATCCATGTGCCATCGTGACCGTTATTGGCTTCCAGCGATTTATCCGCTTTTACTTTATTGAGCACCTGGTTATTGCGCTCTTCATCTTTGCTCGGAATAAACGCCGCCATGCCGCCCATCGCAAATGCGCCGCGTTTATGGCAGGTTTTGATTAACAGGCGTGAGTAGGCATTAAGGAACGGTTTATCCATCGTCACAGCCTGGCGGTCTGGCAGGACACGGTCGGGGTAATTTTTCAACGTTTTGATATAGCTGAAGATATAATCCCAGCGACCGCAGTTCAGACCAACAATATGGTCACGCAGCGCGTGAAGGATTTCATCCATCTGGAACACGGCGGGCAGCGTTTCAATCAGCAACGTTGCCTTGATAGTGCCGCGCGGCAGATTAAAGCGATCTTCTGCATAGCTGAAAACTTCGCTCCACCAGGCCGCTTCCTGCCAGGACTGGGTTTTCGGCAAATAGAAATAAGGGCCGCTGCCTTTTGCCAATAGAGCCTGGTAGTTGTGGAAAAAGTAGAGTGCAAAATCAAACAGGCTGCCTGGGATGGCTTCACCACGCCAGGTGACATGTTTTTCCGGCAAGTGCAGACCGCGTACCCGACAAATCAAAACCGCTGGATTGGGCTTGAGCTGATAAATTTTGCCTGCTTCATTGGTATAGCTGATGGTGCCGTTAACTGCATCACGCAGGTTAATTTGCCCGTCGATCACTTTGTTCCAGTCCGGAGCCAGTGAATCCTCAAAGTCAGCCATAAAGACTTTCACATTGGCGTTGAGCGCGTTGATCACCATCTTGCGCTCAACCGGCCCGGTAATCTCTACCCGGCGATCTTCTAAGTCCGCAGGAATCCCGCGAATTTTCCAATTACCATCACGAATGGAAGCTGTTTCCGAAATAAAATCAGGCAACGTTCCGTTATCAATATCCTGCTGTTGCTGAATGCGCGCTGCCAGAAGTTTATTGCGTTGTGGCGTAAAATGCGTCACCAGTTCAGTCAGAAATTCTACCGCTTCGGCAGTAAGAATTTGCTTCTCCTGCTCGCCATACGGCCTTGTGAAAACCAGTTCATCGGTTGTTGTTGCCTGTTCAGTCATCGTGCTGCTCCTCGTCATGGATCCGAAAACTTCCCCACTGTGAACGAAGGATCGTTGTGCGCTTTTCGTTCAGCACAACTAAGACTACTCATTTAAAATGCAAAATCAAAAACAATTTCCATTTTTAATTTAAATTGAATTTAACTTACTGATAACAATAAGAATAAAATTCATTCACCTATTGTGGTGTGTTTCGGAAATAAAAAAGGCACCCGAAGGTGCCTGATTCAAGGTGCTGAAACGCTTAACGATCCTTTGCCGCAGAAGATTAATCCAGCGTTGGATTCATATGGCGTAGATCGTATGGCGTGATCTGGTAGACGTAATAGTTGAGCCAGTTGGTAAACAGCAAATTGCCGTGGCTGCGCCAGCTCGCTCGCGGTTTGTTTTGCGGGTCGTTATGCGGGAAATAGTTATACGGTACATCCGTGTTTAGCCCGGCTTCAACATCACGGAAATATTCCTGCGCCAGCGTTTGCGCATCGTATTCCGGATGCCCCGTTACAAAGGCAATACGCTTATCTTTGCTGGCAAACAGATATGCGTCCCCTTCTTCTGTCTCTGCCAGAATTTCCAGATCTGTGTAATCACGAATCAACGCTGCCGGAAAGTCAGCATAGCGCGAATGCGGTGCCAGGAATGAATCATCAAAGCCACGCGTCAGAAGCGCATGAGGATGGAGAATGTGATGCTCGTAAACGCCAGAGAGTTTGTCCGTGCGAGTTTGCTTAGGAATGCCGTAAAGAATATTGAGTGCGGCCTGAACCGCCCAACAGACAAACAGCGTTGAGGTGACGTGATCTTTCGACCACTCCAGCACCTGTTTGATCTGCGGCCAGTAAGCGACGTCATTAAACTCCACCAGACCCAGTGGCGCACCAGTTACAATCAGACCATCGAAGTTCTGCTCCTGAATGTCTTCAAAGTTGCAGTAGAAGTTGTTCAGATGCTCTGCGGGCGTGTTGCGCGATTCGCGGGAATCGATGCGCAACAGCTGAATATCGACCTGCAAAGGTGAGTTTGAAAGCAGGCGCAGAAACTGATTTTCAGTTTCGATCTTCTTCGGCATCAGGTTAAGGATCAGAACCTTAAGCGGACGAATTTCCTGACCAGACGCGCGAGAAGTTGTCATCACAAAGACGTTTTCTTCACGCAAGAAATTGACGGCGGGCAGCTCGTCCGGCACACGAATCGGCATAACCTGATTACCTCTTTACATACGCTTATACGTTTAGACATCCAGATAGCTGAAGATAACCAGAAAATTTGCCAATGTCGAGCCTGCATGTCGAAGGTGAGAAAGTTTCAAGGAAAAGATTGCGTTAGGATATAAGCACCAATAAAAGGAGAGAAAATGGTTATTAGTATTCGCCGCTCACGGCATGAGGAAGGGGAAGAGTTGGTTGCGATTTGGTGTCGTTCTGTTGATGCCACCCATGATTTTTTATCAGCAGAGTATCGGGCTGAACTGGAAGAGCTGGTACGTTCGTTTCTGCCGGAAGCGCCATTGTGGGTCGCGGTTAATGAGCGGGATCAGCCGGTTGGGTTTATGTTGCTAAGCGGGCAGCATATGGATGCGCTGTTTATCAATCCTGATGTGCGCGGCTGCGGCGTGGGTCGAATGCTGGTGAAACATGCGCTCTCAATGGCACCGGAACTGACAACCAACGTTAATGAGCAAAATACGCAGGCGGTTGGGTTCTATAAGAAAATGGGGTTTAAGATTACAGGACGCTCTGAGGTGGACGATTTGGGGAAACCGTATCCGTTGCTGAATCTGGCGTATGTGGGGGAATAATGCGCTGTTGCCCCCTACCGTAACCCTGCGTAGGACGGATAAGACGCGCCAGCGTCGCATCCGGCATTCTTTCTTCACCAGCGCAAAAAGGCCATCCTTCCGGATGGCCTTTCGCTTTATCTGATGCCTGGCAGTT
>NZ_JABWNC020000021.1:0-75179 GCF_013368855.2 Escherichia sp. 93.0816
GGGAGAAAAGCGGCGCACGATGTAACAATGCGCACAGGCCAGTCCCCTCGCCCCTTCGGGGAGAGGGTTAGGGTGAGGGGGAACGTGCGGTCTGATGCCCTCACCCCGGCCCTCTCCCACAGGGAGAGGGAGAAAAGCGGCGCACGATGTAACAATGCGCACAGGCCAGTCCCCTCGCCCCTCTGGGGAGAGGGCTAGGGTGAGGGGAACAAACCGCTCCACACCCACCAAACAACCGGCCACATCTGTGGCCTGCAACACTAAACAGGCAGAACGTGAAAAATTATCTCTGGCTGGTGGCGCTGCTTCCCCTGCTTAGCGGGTGTGAATCGCAGGCCATTCTGGTCAAAAAAGACGACGCATACTTTGCGCCACCAACCACCGAAGCGCCGCCTCCGGCAGACGGGCGTGCCGGAGGCGTGTTTGAAACTGGCTACAACTGGTCGCTAACCGCTGACCGGCGGGCTTACCGTGTGGGCGATATCCTGACGGTGATCCTCGAAGAATCGACCCAGTCGAGCAAACAGGCGAAAACCAACTTCGGCAAGAGCAACAGCGTCGATATCACCGCGCCAACGGTATTCGGTCACACCAAAGATAAGCTTTCTGGCTCCATCGACGCCAACCGCGACTTTGACGGTAGCGCCACTTCCCAGCAGCAGAACAGCCTGCGTGGGGAGATCACCGTTTCCGTCCATGCGGTTCAGCCCAACGGCATTCTGCAAATTCGCGGCGAGAAATGGCTGACCCTCAACCAGGGCGATGAGTACATCCGCTTAAGTGGCCTGGTACGCGCCGACGATATCCAGAACGACAACTCGGTTTCCTCCCAGCGGATCGCCGATGCCCGCATCTCCTATGCCGGACGCGGCGCGTTAAGCGATGCCAACGCCGCAGGCTGGCTGACGCGTCTGTTTAACCATCCTCTGTTCCCGATTTAATGCCGGAGAGTGCAATGCAAAACTGGATAAAGGCCGCAGTTATCGCCGTAAGCCTGGCGCTGCCTGGCGTGGCGCTGGCGCAATCGCTGGAGTCGCTGGTCAACGTACAGGGCGTGCGCGAAAACCAACTGGTGGGCTACAGCCTGGTGGTCGGTCTCGACGGCACCGGCGATAAAAATCAGGTCAAATTCACTAACCAGACCATCACCAATATGCTGCGCCAGTTTGGCGTGCAACTGCCGAATAAAATCGACCCGAAGGTGAAAAACGTGGCGGCGGTGGCGGTGAGCGCCACGCTGCCGCCGATGTACTCGCGCGGGCAGACCATCGACGTTACCGTTTCGTCGATTGGCGATGCCAAAAGTATTCGCGGTGGCACTTTGCTGCTGACCCAACTGCACGGCGCAGATGGCGAAGTTTACGCCCTGGCACAGGGGAGTGTGGTGGTGGGCGGGATGAATGCCACCGGGGCCAGTGGTTCAAGCGTGACGGTTAACACGCCGACCGCCGGGTTAATTCCCAACGGCGCGACGGTGGAGCGCGAGATCCCCAGCGATTTTCAGATGGGCGACACTATCACTCTCAACCTGAAACGCCCGTCGTTTAAAGATGCCAACAACATTGCGGCGGCGATCAACGCCTCGTTTGGCGGCATCGCCACCGCGCAGAGTTCCACCAACGTGACCGTGCGCGCGCCCACCAGCCCCGGCGCGCGGGTGGCGTTTATGTCGCAGCTTGACGATGTGCAGGTACAGGCGGAGAAAATCCGCGCCCGCGTGGTGTTTAACTCCCGCACCGGCACGGTGGTGATGGGCGATGGTATTGCGCTGCACGCGGCGGCAGTATCGCACGGCAGTTTGACCGTCTCGATTAACGAAACCAGTAACGTCAGCCAGCCGAATGCCTTCGCAGGCGGGCGCACGGCGGTGACGCCGCAGAGCAATATCGCGGTGAATCATGCGCGCCCTGGCGTGGTGAGTTTGCCGGAGTCGAGCAGCCTGAAAACACTGGTGAATGCGTTGAACAGTTTAGGCGCATCACCGGACGACATTATGTCGATTTTGCAGGCGTTGCATGAAGCGGGCGCGCTGGATGCTGACCTGGAGGTGATCTGATGAAAATCAATGGCAGCGGTGGGATTGACGGCAGCGATGCGTTAATGGGGCCGAAAGTTCAGGCCAATGATATCAAACAGGCCGCTGAACAGTTCGAGGCGATCTTTTTACGCAATATGCTCAAAGAGATGCGAAAAACCAACGAATTGTTTGATTCGAAAGATAACCCGTTTAACAGCGATTCGGTGCGCATGATGCAGGGGTTTTATGACGATGAGTTGTGTAACACCCTGGCGCAGCAGCACGGGATTGGGATCGCGGCGATGATTGTGAAGCAGTTGTCGCCGAAGCATAGGTGAGGTGCGCGCTTTGCCCCTCACCCTAACCCTCTCCCCGAAGGGGCGAGGGGACCGATCGAGCGCGGAGGTGAATATGGCGCTGGTTTTCTCCCTCTCCCTGTGGGAGAGGGCCGGGGTGAGGGCATCAGCGCGCACCATCACCCACTTAAGAATCGACAACTTCACGCCGCTTTTAACCGGCACGATTTACCGGTAAGGATCCAACATGGACATGATTAACATCGGCTACAGCGGCGCATCAACGGCGCAGGTGGAGCTGAACGTCACGGCGCAAAACACCGCTAACGCCATGACCACGGGCTACACCCGCCAGGTGGCGGAGATCAGCACCATCGGCGCCAGCGGCGGTTCGCCGAACAGCGCCGGTAACGGCGTACAGGTAGACAGCATTCGCCGCGTCTCCAACCAGTATCAGGTGAATCAGGTGTGGTATGCCGCCAGCGATTACGGCTATTACAGCACCCAGCAGGGGTATCTCAGCCAACTGGAAGCGGTACTAAGCGACGATAACAGCAGCCTGAGCGGCGGCTTCGATAACTTCTTCGCCGCCCTTAACGAAGCGACCACCAGCCCCGATGATTCCGCCCTGCGCCAGCAGGTGATCAGCGAAGCCGGGGCGCTGTCGTTGCGTATCGATAACACGCTGGATTACATCGACTCGCAAAGCACGGAAATCATCAGCCAGCAGCAGGCGATGGTGTCGCAAATCAATACGCTCACCAGCGGCATCGCTAGCTATAACCAGCAAATCGCTCAGGCCGAAGCCAACGGTGATAACGCCTCCGCGCTCTACGACGCTCGCGATCAGATGGTGGAAGAACTGAGCGGAATGATGGATGTGCAGGTCAATATCGACGACCAGGGCAACTACAATGTCACCCTGCAAAACGGCCAGCCACTGGTGAGCGGGCAGCAGAGTTCGACCATCGCGCTGGAAACCAACGCCGATGGCACGCCGACCATGTCGCTGACCTTTGCCGGAACTACCTCGACCATGACCACCGATACAGGCGGTTCATTAGGCGCATTGTTCGACTATCAAAACGACGTGCTGACGCCACTGACCGACACCATCAACAGCATGGCGTCGCAGTTTGCCGATGCGGTCAACAATCAACTGGCGCAGGGTTACGATCTCAACGGTAATCCCGGTGAGCCGCTGTTTATTTACGATGCCAGCAACGCCGATGGCCCGCTGACCGTTAACCCGGATATCACTGCCGATGAGCTGGCGTTCTCCAGTTCGCCAGACGAAAGCGGTAACAGCGACAACCTCCAGGCGCTGATCAACATCTCCACCGAACCGCTGGAGATCGACAACCTTGGCAGCGTGACGGTAGGGCAGGCGTGCTCGTCGATTATCAGCAATATCGGCATCTACAGTCAGCAAAACCAGACCGAAGTGACCGCCGCGTCCAATGTCTATTCTGAGGCGCAAAACCAGCAGAGCAGTGTTAGCGGTGTCAGCATGGACGAAGAAGCGGTGAACCTGATCACCTATCAACAAATTTATGAAGCCAATCTGAAAGTCATTTCCGCCGGCGCCGAGATTTTCGATTCGGTACTGGAAATGTGCAGCTAAGCGGGAGCGCGAGAATGCGAGTAACCACCCAACAAACCTACGTCTCGATGACGCAAAGTTTTAATAATCTCTCCGGCGATCTGGCGCACGTGGTCGAGCAGATGGCAACCGGCAAGCAGATTTTACAGCCGTCGGATGATCCTATCGCCGCTACGCGCATTACCCAGTTGAACCGCCAGCAGTCGGCGATTGAGCAGTATCAGAGCAATATCGACTCCGCGTCGGCGGGGTTAAGTCAGCAGGAGTCGATTCTTGATGGCGTCAACAACAGCCTGCTGGCTGTGCGCGACGACCTGCTGGAAGCGGCGAACGGCACCAATACCGCCGATTCGCTCGCAAGCCTCGGGCAGGATATTGAGTCGCTCACCGAATCAATGGTCGCGGCGCTGAACTATCAGGATGAAGACGGGCACTACGTGTTTGGCGGCACCATCAACGATCAGCCGCCGATTGTGGCAGTAGATGATGACGGCGACGGCGTTACCGACAGCTACAGCTATCAGGGTAACAGCGACCACCGCCAGACCACCGTGTCGAACGGCGTGGAAGTGGATACCAACGTGGCGGCGAGCGATTTTTTCGGCAGCAATTTAGACGTGCTCAACACCCTGAATTCCCTGTCGCAGGAGCTGCAAAACCCGGACGTTGACCCGGCCGATCCGCAGGTGCAAAGCGATATTCAGAACGCCGTTGATGTGGTGGACACCGCCTCGGACAACCTCAACGCATCAATTGCTTCGCTTGGCGAAACGCAAAACACCATGTCGATGCTGAGCGATGCGCAGACGGATATCTCCACCTCCAACGATCAGTTGATTGGCTCTTTACAGGATCTCGATTACGGCCCGGCGTCGATCACCTTTACCGGACTGGAAGTGGCAATGGAAGCTACCCTCAAGACTTACTCGAAAGTGAGTGAGTTGAATTTGTTCAGCGTTCTCTAACTCTTTCAGGAACAGTATGCAGGTCGGACTTACTTCTTCGTCACTCGCCACCGGTGGGGCGCATAGCTCTGCGGTATCGACGTCAACCGTTGCGCCCACTCAGGCGGTGCGGCAAAAGCTCCCGGCGACGGCGAGTGAATATCCGGCCTCGCCGCTGATTACCACTCGCCCGCAGCGTTACAGCGTGCAGCTTAACGATCAGCTCACTACGTTGCAGCAGGCGGACCATTATCTTGGGCAACTGGAACAGCAGTTGCTCGATTATCGTCATAGCCAGCGCAAAGGTGGGCAGGCGCAGAATACAACGCTCACGCAGATGCTGGACAAACGTACCGCGCTTTCCGGCGGCGCGGTGGACCGCCAGTTGCAGCCGGTGTTGCAGGGCGAAGCGCGGGTGACGTTTCACTCGCCGGATCTGGCGAATCTCGTACACAATCCCACGCCGGGAACGCGGATGTTCAGCGTTTCTGACGGGCGTCAGACCCAGCTTGCAGCGGTGATGTTATCTGATGATGATAGCGCCGGGCAGTATCAGACACGGCTGACCAACGCGCTGCGCCGCGTGGGGATGCAGATGCATCAACACGCCGATGGCATCAGTTTCTCCACGTCAGAAAAACAGTGGCCCCATATCGAACGCACCTTAAGCGTGCGTGCCGATGGCGATAAGTCTGCGTTTACGCCGCTAAAAACATTTGCCGAGCCGTCGCAGGTCGACCGTTTAGCGCAAAGCCTGCAACAGGGCGGGGCGGGGATTTCTCAGACGTTAGAAAGTATTAGTCAGCAACGTGCGCAAATGGCGGTGCAGCAGGAGAAAGCGCGGCAGTTAATTGATGGCATGTCCCGCTTCCCTGATGCAGAGAATGCGGTGCAGGCATCGGAAAACCTCGGCGGAGTGCTGGATAGCGCCAATCATAATTATCAGGTGTTATTACAGGCGGTGAACGGTCAGGCGCGGATTTCCAGCCAGACGGTGAGGAATTTATTGGGCTAATTATTTGTATGCCGGATAAGACGCGTTTAGCGTCGCATCCGGCATTTAATGGTATTCATCAGCATTTCTGCACGGTATTTAACAACTTCTCTAAATTCTGATACATCGCGCTACTAATATCGCTATTCTGCCAGCTTTCCACATTAAAGGTTAATTGCCAGCTACCGTTGCACTGGTTACGCAGAACGATATCACTCTCCAGTCGGTTATGAATATATTTATAATAGGTTGTCATGGTCATATTATGCGCTGACAATAAATTATCTAACTTCTCTTTCCCCGGCGCGAGGGTTTGTGAAAGTAATGGCGCAGTATTATTTTCCCCATCAGTACTAAGATGAAATATCTTTATTCGCGGACTACTTACCGTCTCTTTAACCAGTTGCGGCGTGTCAGGCATATTTTTATCGTAGGTATAACCTACGGTTGAGCCAGTGACGATGGCAACAGCTAACATCATCAGTCCCGGCACATAATTACGTTTTTTACGAGTAGTACGAGTAGGGAGTTGCGGTGTGGTTGGTAATATTTCTTCGTCTAAAACAGGTGAAACAACTTCCTGCGGTTCAACCGCAATATTCACCAATGCTTCAATCGATGATGATGCAGGCAAAGAAATATATTCTTTATTACACAGATAACCTTTCTTCGGAATGGTTTTAATAATGTTCTGTTGTTTACCATCATCGTCAATGGCAACACGCAAGGCGTGGATCGCCGTAGGCAAGCTGTTACCGCCGACAATGCGATTTTTCCACACCTCGGCACATAAATAAGATCGCGATAAAACTGTCTCGGCATTTTTTGCTAATGTTTCCAGCAAAATAAAATGGTATTCGCCAAGACGACGTGTTTCACCCGTTTCACAATGAATTAAGGCATTAAGCGACGGGTCCATCCGCCAGTTGTTGATAATAATACTCATGGTTGAGTTTACCTTAGCAAGGGATAAATGTTTCCTGATAGTCCGCTGCATTAAGCAGAGTCTTATACATCCTTGAGAAGATGGTTTTACCGCGTAATAATTAATATTTAATGGTAATAGGATTATTCTTAATCACTATATGGCGTGAGAATGTAACGAAATGGATGGCGAGTCACAATAGTAAAATGTGTGTTATTTGCAACGCAATGTAAATTTTGGCATCAGTTCGTTGGGTAATAATCAATTTTTCTGATGGTAATCTGAGTGATAACAAGCATTTGAGGCTGACATGTTTTGTCACCTGGCCATGTGGCATATATTGCTAATAATCTTTTTATCTGAATTTTGATTCTGTTTTTTTTAGCTAAAAGTGGCATCCGATAAAAGAGACGGAAATTTTTTTAATAGTCATTTTAAGTTTGCTCGTGGGGTGTCGTTTTTACAGAGTATCGAAATGAAAACGATTAATCCCAAGGAGCAGTATCATGTTATCTATGAATACCAATAACGCATCAATGGCCGCTGTTAACGCAATCAGCAAAAGTAGCGCGTCTCTTTCTACTTCTATGGAACGCCTGGCGACTGGTAACCGTATTAACTCTTCAGCAGATGATGCGGCGGGCAAACAGATTGCTAACCGTTTAACTGCACAGTCCAGCGGTATGGGCGTGGCGCTGAGCAACATTAACGATGCTACTGCGATGCTGCAAACTGCCGACAGCATGTTCGACGAAATGTCTGATGTACTGGGTCGTATGAAAGACCTCTCCACTCAGGCAGCGAACGGCACCTACAGCGACGACGATCTGCAGGCGATGCAGGACGAATACGACGAACTGGGTCAGCAGATGTCTGACATGCTGCAAAACACCACCTACGGCGGCACCAACCTGTTCGGTGTTTCCGGCACCAGCAACACCGGTACTGACGGCCTGTTCCAGAGCGCGGTAACTTTCCAGGTGGGTGCGGAATCTTCTGACACCATGACCGTGAACATTTCAAGCCAACTGAATACGCTGGTGACAGACCTTTCTGCGATCAGCAACTCCTTTAGCGCGGATCAGGCAGACACCACTGGCACAGCAGGTGTTTCTGGCGGTACTGAACTGACCGCGTCTGGCTCGGCTAACCAGATGATCACCAGCATTTCTACCGCGATGGATGATGTTTCTCAGATCCAGTCCAAGCTGGGTGCGTCTATCAACCGTCTGAACGATACCGCCAACAACCTGACCAGTATGCAGGACAACACCGAAGTCGCTATCGGTAACATCATGGATACCGACTACGCGACGGAAGCGTCCAATATGACCAAACAGCAGGTGTTGATGCAGACCGGCATCACCATGCTGAAACAGTCCAACAGCATGTCCAGCATGGTTTCCAGCCTGCTGCAGTAACGCGGATTGCCGGATGCGGCGTGAACGCCTTATTCGGCCTACAAAACATTGCAAATTCAATATATTGCAGAAACTTTGTAGGCCAGATAAGCGCAGCGCATCAGGCAGTGTTGCGTTTGTCATCAGTTTCAACACCGCCTGTGGGCGGTGTTGTGCTTTTGGCGGCAGGCTTATTTCCGCCGAACCGGAAACACGCTTTCCGCCTCGTTTTTCAATCTATTGATTATTCACATAAAAAATATTGGCACGCCTTTTGCCAATAACCTGACATCGTTATCTGGAGTCATCAATGATTAACCCAAGAACCATTGCGCAAGAAATCGCTTATGCCGATGTCGCCACTCAGGCGACAAATTTGCAGGAGAAGCAGAGTGAGCTGGATGCTGAAAGCAGCGGCCTGGACTCGCTCAGCTCGGCGTTGAGCGATTTCCAGAGCGCCGTTGACGCGCTGAACAGCGATACCGACGGCCCGGTGACTTTTGCCGCTTCCAGCAATAATGACTCGGCGACCGTTTCCGCTAACTCGCAGGCGCAGGCGGGAAGCTACTCATTTTTCGTTGAGCAACTGGCGCAGGGGCAGCAGACTACGTTCAGTATGGGCGACGACGCCTTTTCCGCCACCGGCACCTTCGAAATGACGATGGGCGACAGCACCATGGATATCGATCTGGCTGCGGCGGATCAGAACGGTGACGGCGACGGTTTTATCGACGCCAGCGAACTGGTGAACGCAATTAACGACTCCGATGATAATCCAGGCGTTTCGGCGGCGTTGGTGAAAACCGACGGCACCACCACCATCATGCTGACATCAGACAGCACCGGCGCGCAAAGCGCGTTTTCGTTCAGCGTAACGGGGCATGATGCAACAAACGACAGCGCCAGCGCGCCCGTTCCCACGGATGTTTCCACGGCTCAGGACGCGATTATTCATCTCGGCAGCGCCACCGGACCCACCATTACCAATAGCAGCAACACCTTTGATGATGTGATCCCCGGCGTCACCATGACTTTCACCGAAGTCAGCGATTCTGACAGCGATCTCACCACTTTTAACATCAGCGAAGATTCCAGCGCCAGCCAGGAGAAAGTACAGACCTTCGTTGATGCCTATAACTCGCTGATTGATACGGTTGATTCACTGACCACCCACGGTGATGACAGTAGCAGCGCCGGGGTGTTTGCGGGCGACGCCGGACTAAGTTCACTGGCGAACCAGCTCGATGACATCGCCCATGCCAGCTACAACGGCGTGTCGATTGTTGACTATGGCATCACCCTCGATTCTCACGGTCATTTGCAGATCGACTCTGACCAGTTCAACGACGAAATGGCGAAAAATCCCGACGGTCTGACCTCTATTTTCGTCGGCGATAACAGCATGGTGGCGAAGATGGATGACCTGATCGACACCTATACGGACTCCAGCAACGGCATCATTACCCTGCGTCAGCAGAACATTGACGATCAGATGAGCAAAATTCAGGACGAAGGCGACCAGCTTACTGACACCTATAACGCTAACTACGATCGCTATCTTGAGGAGTACACCAACACGCTGGTCGAGGTGTACACCATGAAAGCCAGCATGGCGGCATTCGCGTAATTAACAAGGAATATCCCTAAAGATGTACGAAGTACAGGACGGCTATTCGCAATATAAAGAGGTTGACCTTGCGGCTCGCACGGCAGCGGCGTCACCTCTCGAACTGGTACTGGTGCTGTTTTCCGGCCTGATGGATGAGCTGGAACGCGCCAAAAGCCATATCGCAGCGAAGCGATTCGAAAAGAAAGCTCAGAGCATCAACAAATGCATCGACATTCTCAACGCGCTCACTAGCTCGCTGGAGTTTGAAACCGGCGGCGAGCTGGTGGTGAATCTTTCGCGTCTCTATGACCATTGCGTCTGGCGTTTATATGAAGCCAGCGGTGAATTGTCGGCGGAAAAAATCGATGAAGTGATGCTCATCTTAAGCAACCTGCGTGAAGGCTGGGAAGGGCTTTCGGGCAAGCTGGGTTAAGACGATGGAAAAACAACGCAGGCAACTTTTCGCCCTGGTTGAGGCGATGAATGAGGCGCTGGATAAACAACGCTGGCGACGCCTTCCGGCGCTGCATCAGCAGTTGATGCGCCAGTTTCACGACTACGCGGTGGCAGAAACCGATGCGGCACAGTTGGATGCGGTGAAGGCGCAACTGTACGGCGCGTTTAATGCCCTGATTAAACGGCGCGAGCAGCGCGCAGATGTGTTAAAGGCGCGCATGGAACAGCATCAGCGGCATCAGGAAGGCGTACTGGCCTACTCAATTGTTAATTTATTCTCGGAGAAATCATGAATCCGGCATTGCTTGCCACGCTCGGAACGCTTGCAGAAACGGCATCGCTGAAAACGGACATCTTACCGTCGGTGAGCGGGGAAAACGCGCCTGCGTTTACGCTGCCGAAAATGGCCGTCGCGGCGGTGGCAGAGCGTGTGCATAGTGCTAAAACCCCCCAACAGCAGGCGACGCGTGCGCAGGAGAACGATCCGGCGGCGATGCAGGCCTTGATGGCGCTGTTACTGCCGCAATCTGCCGCGCCTCAAGCGCAACAGGCAGCCGTGCAGCCGTCGCTGACGGTGGCTGCATCGCCGGTGATGCAACATCTGGCTAAGGCGATCGTACAACATGCGTCGCAGCAAACCCTTGCGCCAACAACGCAGGAACTGCCGCCACAGTTGCAGGAAGCTCTCGCCCAGTTGCCGCAGGCAAAACCCGAACAGCAGGCCAGGCTGGCGACTTACGCCAGCGAAGATTTACGCGCCATTGCACCCTCGCAGCCACGCGCTTCTGTGAAGCCTGTACGCACGAAATCCGATACAAACCGTGTGACCGTGCGCCCGTTGGTTGAGCGTAAAGCGGAAAAAGTACCGGACAGCGAGCCGGTGATGCCGCGCGCGGTGTTGCAGGTTAAAACGCCGGAGTTGGTCAGCGATCATCACGAAATCGCCGCCAAACCCGTTACGCTCTCGATGGACGAACTGGGCGAAAAACTGACGATCTTGCTGAAAGATCAGATCCACTTTCAGCTCAATAAACAGCAGCAGATCTCCACCATCCGTCTTGATCCACCGTCGCTTGGCAAACTCGAGATCGCCGTACAACTCGACAACGGCAAACTGACGGTGCACATCGGTGCGAACCAAAGTGAGGTCTGCCGCGCGTTACAGCAGTTTAGCGACGATCTTCGACAACATCTGACGGCGCAAAATTTTATGGAGGTGAACGTACAAGTCTCCTCCGAAGGGCAGTCGCAGCAGCAACAACAGTCGGGCCATCAGCAGGAAGAGGTGAGTGCAGCCTTACTTCTCGACGATGCGCCTCAATTTCAACAGAACGAATCCGTTTTGATCAAAGTGTAAAGGCATTATGAAGAAAATCGTGGTGGCGGGCGTGGTCAGCGCCGTTCTGGCGCTGGTGGTCGGTGCCGGGGCTGGATGGGGAGTCTGGCATCATTATGCCGGAAAAGGAAAACCGATTGCCGCTGCGCGGGCGGAATCGGTGGAAACGATGGATGAAAGCAAAAGCGTATTTGTGACCTTGCCGGAAACCATTGTCACGCTGCATGACAATAACGGCGCTGACCATTATTTGTCGGCAGAATTAGTGATGGTGGTCGCCAGTGACAAAGAAGCGGAAAAAATAAAACATCAGGAGCCGCTGTATCAAAGTATTGCGGTTGAATGCCTGACGGAAATGAAATTTGAAGATTTGCGCGGCATGAAAATATCTGCCATCCGCAAACTGATTTCTGACGCGCTGAAAAAAGATCTTCAGCGTCGCAAAATGAGCGCACCGTATAAGGATTTGCTGGTGAAAAAAGTGGTCTTCCAGTAATCACCAGGCGGATATAAACATGCTACAGGACGTATTCGAGTCAGAAGAATTTGCTGCCGCGCCGGTATTAACCCCGCAGCAGGAGAGTCATTATTTGCAGGCCTATTTACCACTGGTGCGTAAAGTGGTGCGGCAACTTGCTCCGCAGTGTAACTGCATTATTGACCGTCAGGATATGGAGCAGACGGCGTTAATGGGGTTGCTTAACGCCATTCGCCGATACGGGCTGCCGGATGAAGGTTTTGCAGGTTACGCCGTGCACCGTATTCGCGGCGCGATCCTTGATGAGCTGCGCGCACTCGACTGGCGACCGCGCCAGCTTCGGCAGAAATATCACCAGATGAAAGACCTGATTCGTGAAACGCGGAAAAAACTGGGGCACGAACCGGAGTGGTCAGAACTGGCCGGGGAAGGGATCTCGCATGAAGATTATCTCGAATATCAGCAACTGGAAGGGGCGGAAATGCTTGCAAGTCTTGATGAGTTGCTCAACGGAGAAGGTCCTGGCATTTCGCTTGTGGGTAGAGAACTGGAAGATCAGTTTGTCACCCAGAAAATGCTGCAATACGCGCTGGCGCAATTAAGTGAAAAAGAGCAACTGATCCTTTCAATGTATTACCAGCATGAGATGAATCTAAAAGAGATTGCGCTGGTATTAGGGCTGACTGAAGCCAGAATTTGTCAACTGAATAAACAGATCGCACAGAAAATTCGTGATTGTGTCTGTCCGAATTAATGTGAAGAGGAAATCATGCAAAAGATTTTAGGCTTGTTGGTGGTGCTCGGCTGCGTATTTGGCGGCTATTTTGAAGCAGGCGGGCAATTAGTGGCTATCTGGCAACCGGCGGAAATGATCATTATTTTAGGCGCAGGTTTCGGGGCGATGATTATCGGTAACCCGAAACATGTGCTGAAAGAGATAGCCCATCAAATTAAAGGTGTGATCAGTAAAAAACAGCTCGGGCCGGAGTTTCAGCGTCAGCTTTTAATGTGCCTGTATGAGTTGCTCGAAATGGTGCAAAACGGCGGTCTGCGGATGCTTGATCAACATATTGAGCAACCGGAAGAGAGCACTATTTTCCAGAAATACCCGCTGGTGTTAACCCAGAAGCGGCTGGTGACTTTTATTGCCGATAACTTTCGCCTGATGGCAATGGGCAAAATTGATGCTCACGAACTGGAAGGCATTCTCGATCAGGAGCTGGACACCGCTGAAGAGTCTCTGTTAACGCCGTCACGCTCGCTGCAACGTACCGCTGAAGCGATGCCGGGATTTGGCATTTGTGCGGCGGTGCTGGGCATTATCATCACCATGCAGTCGATTGACGGCTCTATCGCCCTGATTGGCCTGAAAGTGGCGGCGGCGCTGGTGGGGACGTTTTTAGGCGTGTTTATCTGCTACTGCCTGATGGACCCGCTCGCCAACGCCATGGAACAGCAGGCACGGGCGGAACATTCGCTGCTGGAGTGTGTGCGTACCGTGCTGGTGGCGCAGGCGGGCGGCAAACCGACGCTGCTGGCGGTGGACGCCGGGCGTAAGCTGCTGCATCTGGCGTCCAAACCGACCTTCGCCAATCTCGATGCGTGGGTGAATGCGATGCTGGAGCAAGAATAAGCATGAGAAAGACGGGTAACCGCCGCGAGCGTGGGGCAAAAACCACCATCGTCCGGCGGCAGATCAAAAAGAATCATGCCGGGCATCACGGCGGCGCGTGGAAAGTGGCGTTCGCCGACTTTACCCTGGCGATGATGGCGCTGTTTATGACCCTGTGGATTGTGAACAGCGTCAGTAAATCCGAGCGTGAAAGCATTATGGCGGCGCTGCATGGGCAGTCGATCTTCAACGGTGGCGGGCTGTCGCCGTTAAATAAAATAAGCCCGACTCATCCGCCGAAACCGACTACCGTGGCGGTGCCGGAAGAAACCGAGAAAAAAGCACGTGATGTGAACGAGAAAACGGCGTTACTGAAGAAGAAATCCGCCACTGAACTGGGCGAGCTGGCGACCAATATCAACACCATCGCCCGTAATGCGCATATGGAAGCGAATCTGGAGATGGAGATTGTCCCGCAGGGATTACGCGTGCTGATTAAAGACGACCAAAACCGCAATATGTTTGAACGCGGCAGCGCGAAGATTATGCCGTTTTTTAAAACGCTGCTGGTGGAATTAGCGCCTGTTTTTGACTCACTCGATAACAAGATCATTATCACCGGGCATACCGATGCGATGGCCTATAAAAGCAATATCTATAACAACTGGAACCTTTCGGGTGACCGCGCGCTTTCTGCCCGTCGGGTGCTGGAAGATGCCGGAATGCCGGAAGATAAAGTGATGCAGGTAAGCGCGATGGCAGACCAGATGCTGCTGGACGCGAAGAATCCGCAAAGCGCAGGCAACCGGCGCATTGAGATTATGGTGCTAACCAAAAGCGCCTCGGACACGCTGTATCAATATTTTGGTCAGCATGGAGATAAGGTGGTGCAGCCGTTGGTGCAAAAACTGGATAAGCTGCATGGGTAACAAAAACAGCCTCCTGTAGGCCGGACAAGCGCAGCGCATCCGGCGTTAAGGGGGACTGATTGCAAAACCTTTACGCATTTCTCAAACCCTAAAATCACTGTATACTTTACCAGTATTGAGAGGTGAGCGATGCGTAAAATCATTCATGTGGATATGGACTGCTTTTTCGCAGCGGTGGAGATGCGTGATAATCCCGCCCTGCGCGATATCCCTGTTGCTATTGGCGGTAGCCGCGAACGTCGGGGGGTGATCAGCACCGCCAATTATCCCGCGCGTAAATTTGGTGTACGCAGCGCAATGCCAACCGGCATGGCGCTCAAATTATGCCCGCACCTCACCTTGCTTCCGGGGCGCTTTGACGCCTACAAAGAAGCCTCAAATCATATCCGCGAAATCTTCTCGCGTTACACTTCGCGCATTGAACCGCTGTCGCTGGATGAAGCCTATCTCGATGTCACCGACAGCGTGCATTGCCACGGTTCTGCGACTCTCATCGCCCAGGAAATCCGTCAGACAATCTTTAACGAGTTGCACCTGACGGCTTCTGCGGGAGTTGCGCCGGTAAAGTTTCTCGCCAAGATCGCCTCTGACATGAACAAACCCAACGGTCAGTTTGTGATTACACCTGCTGACGTTCCTGCATTTCTGCAAACGTTGCCGCTGGCGAAGATTCCTGGTGTCGGCAAAGTATCAGCGGCAAAACTAGAGGCGATGGGACTGCGCACCTGCGGTGATGTACAAAAGTGTGATCTGGTGACATTGCTCAAGCGCTTTGGCAAATTTGGCCGCATTTTGTGGGAGCGTAGCCAGGGTATCGACGAGCGCGATGTTAACAGTGAACGGCTGCGTAAATCCGTCGGTGTGGAACGCACGATGGCGGAAGATATCCATCACTGGTCTGAATGTGAAGCGATTATTGAGCGGCTTTATCCTGAACTGGAGCGCCGTCTGGCAAAGGTGAAGCCTGATTTACTGATCGCCCGCCAGGGAGTGAAATTAAAGTTCGATGATTTTCAGCAAACCACTCAGGAGCATGTCTGGCCGCGTTTGAATAAAGCTGACCTAATCGCCACTGCGCGTAAAACCTGGGATGAACGTCGCGGCGGACGCGGTGTACGGTTGGTGGGGTTGCATGTGACGTTGCTTGATCCGCAAATGGAAAGACAACTGGTGTTGGGATTATGATGTATACTATTATGTATATTCTGGTGTGCGTTATTATGAGGGTATCACTGTATGCATCGAATTCTCGCGGAAAAATCGGTCAATATCACTGAGTTACGTAAAAACCCAGCTAAATACTTTATTGATCAACCGGTTGCGGTTCTTTCTAATAATCGCCCCGCAGGATATCTCTTAAGTGCCAGCGCATTCGAAGCGTTAATGGACATGCTTGCTGAACAAGAGGAGAAAAAGCCCATAAAGGCGCGCTTCCGTCCGAGTGCTGCAAGATTAGAGGAAATTACACGCCGCGCTGAACAATATCTTAATGATATGACGGATGATGATTTCAATGACTTTAAGGAATAAGGATGCGGGTATTCAAAACAAAACTTATTCGCCTGCAACTTACAGCAGAGGAACTTGATGCGTTAACGGCGGATTTTATTTCCTATAAGCGTGACGGTGTTTTGCCAGATATATTTGGTCGCGATGCATTCTACGACGATTCGTTTACCTGGCCATTAATTAAATTTGAGCGAGTTGCTCATATTCATATGGCAAATGAGAATAATCCATTTCCGCCACAGTTGCGCCAATTCAGCAGAACGAATGACGAAGCGCATTTGGTATATTGCCAGGGTGCGTTTGATGAGCAAGCATGGTTGCTCATTGCCATTCTGAAACCTGAACCTCATAAACTCGCTCGAGATAACAACCAAATGCATAAAATTGGGAAAATGGCAGAAGCGTTTCGTATGCGTTTTTGAATTTATATTATGAATAACATACAAATAAGAGACTATCAGCCTGGCGATTTTCAGCAACTATGCGCTATTTTCATTAGAGCGGTTACGATGACTGCCAGTCAGCATTATTCACCGCAACAAATTGCCGCCTGGGCGCAGATTGATGAATCTCGCTGGAGGGAGAAACTCGTGCAATCACAAGTGCGGGTTGCGGTCATTAATGCACAGCTGGTCGGCTTTATTACCTGCATTGAACACTATATCGATATGCTATTTGTTGACCCGGAATACACCCGCTGTGGTGTCGCTAGTGCCTTGTTAAAACCTTTTATTAAGTCTGAATCCGAACTTACGGTTGATGCCAGCATAACCGCAAAACCCTTTTTTCAACGTTATGGTTTTCAGGTAGTTAAGCAGCAGCGCGTTGAATGCCGGGGAGAGTGGTTTACTAATTTTCATATGCGTTATAAACAGCAACATTAAATCCGGCTTGCAATGAAAATAACGCCAGCCTAGTATGTGCGCGTTTTGTTATTCCACAAACTGCAAGGAGGTAAATTATGACAAATCCTTTATCAATGACTCTTTGCAGACCTTTCCAGGATTAATTCTTTTTTTCTTGCCCTGGATTCGTCTGCCATTTCCTGATTTTTTATATTTATAAATGGAATGGTACATGGGCAAATATATTCGTCCCTTATCCGATGCGGTATTTACCATCGCATCCGATGACCTGTGGATCGAAAGTTCAGCGATCCAACAATTACATACCACGGCAAATTTACCCAACATGCAACGCGTAGTAGGGATGCCTGATTTACACCCCGGACGCGGCTACCCGATTGGAGCAGCGTTCTTCTCCGTAGGTCGTTTTTACCCGGCACTGGTCGGCAATGATATCGGCTGCGGCATGGCGCTATGGCAAACAGATATCCTTACCCGCAAATACAACGCCGATAAGTTCGAAAAGCGATTATCTGCGCTGGATGACGTTGCTGAAGAAAGCTGGCTGGAGGAAAACCTGCCGTCAGCATTTGCACAGCACCCGTGGCGCAGCGCGCTTGGCTCCATCGGTGGCGGTAACCACTTCGCAGAACTGCAACAGATAGATCAAATCATCGACGCTGAACTGTTTGCACTGGCAGGCCTGGATGCGCAGCATCTGCAACTGCTGGTTCATAGCGGCTCGCGTGGTTTCGGGCAGTCTGTTTTACAAAAACATATTGCCTCATTTTCGCATCATGGTTTGCCGGAAGGCAGTGACGACGCACTATGTTATATCGCGGAGCATGACGATGCGCTGGCGTTTGCTCGCATGAATCGCCAGATGATCGCTCTGCGCATAATGCAGCAGGTGAAAGCCAGCGGAAGTCCGGTTCTGGATGTGGCGCATAACTTTATTACCGCGAGTCAAATTGGCGATCAACAAGGCTGGTTACACCGTAAAGGGGCTACGCCAGATGACAGTGGCCTGGTGGTTATACCTGGTTCACGCGGTGATTACTCATGGCTTGTACTGCCTGTCAGGAGCGAAGAAACATTGCACTCGCTGGCTCATGGGGCAGGGCGCAAATGGGGGCGCACCGAGTGTAAAGGGCGGCTGGCAGCGAAATATACGACGACGCAACTCTCACGTACTGAACTTGGTAGCCGGGTAATTTGCCGCGATAAACAACTCATCTTCGAAGAAGCGCCACAAGCCTATAAATCGGCTGAAAGCGTGGTGCAATGTCTGGTGCAGGCCGGTTTAATTATTCCTGTCGCGCGGCTGCGTCCGGTACTGACGCTCAAAAACAGTGGAGGGAAAAAAGGATGATCTTGTTGCAACTCTCCTCTGCCCAGGGGCCGGAAGAATGCTGTCTCGCAGTGAAAAAGGCGCTGGACAGGCTGATTAAAGAAGCATCCCAACAGCGTGTTGCGACAACGGTGCTGGAAACAGAAACGGGCCGCTATTCAGACACATTGCGTTCGGCACTGGTTTCTCTGGATGGCGATAACGCACTGGCATTAAGTGAAAGCTGGTGCGGTACTATCCAGTGGATTTGCCCCAGCCCATACCGGCCTCATCACGGGCGTAAAAACTGGTTTCTTGGTATTGGACGTTTTACCGCTGATGAGCAGGAACAATCAGATGCGATCCGTTATGAGACGCTGCGTTCGTCGGGGCCGGGCGGTCAACATGTTAATAAGACCGACTCGGCGGTGCGCGCCACGCATCTGGCAACCGGGATTAGCGTGAAAGTACAGTCCGAGCGCAGCCAGCATGCTAACAAACGGCTGGCGCGATTGCTGATTGCCTGGAAGCTGGAACAACAGCAACAGGAAAATAGCGCAACGCTGAAATCGCAGCGGCGAATGTTCCATCACCAGATTGAACGTGGTAACCCGCGACGGACATTTACAGGGATGGCATTTATCGAAGGGTAATGAAGGATGAAACTGCCGGAAGGCGATTAAACGCCATCCGGCAGCAAATCAAATAATTACTTCGCCGGAATTTCTTTCAGCAGTTCAGTCAGAAGCCGCCAGTAATGACCAACGCTTTCGATATGAACTTGCTCATCCGGAGAGTGTGGACCGGTGATAGTCGGCCCGATAGAAACCATGTCCATTTCCGGATACGGTTTTTTGAACAGACCACATTCCAGACCCGCGTGGATAATCTGGATGTTCGGCGTCTTGTTGAACAGACGTTGATAGGTTTCACGTACCAGATGCATCACCGGAGAGTTAGCATCTGGCTGCCAGCCAGGATATGCGCCTTTCGCTTCGGTTTTCGCGCCAGCCAGTTTACCCAGCGAATCCAGCATACTGACCACGTAGTCTTTACCGCTGTCGATCAGAGAACGGATCAGGCAGTGAATTTCTACGTTGTTGTCGGTCATGGTCACCACACCCACGTTCAGTGAGGTTTCAACCACGCCTTTTGCCACGTCGGAGTTGCGGATCACACCGTTCGGGGTGGCGTTCAGCAGACGAATAAAGGTATCGCGAGATTTGGCGGTCAGCGCAGTTTTGTCGTTCGCTACTGAATCCAGCAGTAATGCCAGGTTTTTCTCTTTCTCTGCCAGTTCGTTTTTCAGGATCTCCTGATAGGTATTCAGCAGCGATTTCAGTGCGTCGACTTTATCAGCTGCGACAGCAATGGTTGCAAAGGCTTCACGCGGGATGGCGTTACGCAGTGTGCCGCCGTTGAAATCGATAAGGCGCAGATCCAGTTCTTCCGCATGACCTGCCAGGAAGCGCACCAGCAGTTTGTTTGCATTACCCAGGCCAACGTGGATTTCGCCACCAGAGTGACCACCTTTCAGACCTTTTAAGGTTAATTTAAAGGTTTCAAAGCCAGCCGGAACTGTTTCACGGTCTAAATGCAGGTTGGAGGTGAAGTCGATACCACCCGCGCAGCCCATGTAGATTTCACCTTCTTCTTCAGAGTCAGTGTTAATCAGAATATCTGCCTGTAACCAGTTGCTCTGTAAGCCGAACGCACCGTCCATACCAGCTTCTTCGGTCATGGTCAGCAGCACTTCCAGCGGGCCGTGTACCACGTTGTCATCGGCAAGCACCGCCAGCGCAGACGCCATGCCAATGCCGTTATCTGCACCGAGCGTGGTGCCGCGTGCTTTAACCCATTCGCCATCAATATAAGGCTGGATAGGATCTTTGGTGAAGTCGTGCACGGTGTCGTTGTTTTTCTGCGGCACCATATCGAGGTGAGCTTGTAAGACGACCGGTTTACGATTTTCCATACCTGCGGTGGCAGGTTTACGAATCAGGATATTCCCCACTTGATCGCGTTCGACATGGAAACCTTTTTCTTTTGCCCAACCTACAATGTATTCAGCAAGCTGCTCTTCGTGGTAGGACGGGTGAGGAATAGAACAGATTTTGGCAAAAATATCCCACAGCGGCTGTGGAGATAATTGAGACAGTTCAGACACGTTAAGTCTCCTTGTCGATCACCCGCAAAACAGTATTGCAGGTCACAGGGTTAGCAGAAAATGTTGTCAGCACAAGTCAGGCTTGCGAGATATGTTTGAGAATACCACTTTATCCAGCGACAGGTAGTAGCAGTGCGCAAAAAGACGCGGACTTATGTGAAATACTGGTTTTTAGTGCGTCAGATCTCTATAATCTCGCGCAACCTATTTTCCCCTCGAACACTTTTTAAGCCGTAGATAAACAGGCTGGGACACTTCACATGAGCGAAAAATACATCGTCACCTGGGACATGTTGCAGATCCATGCACGTAAACTCGCAAGCCGACTGATGCCTTCTGAACAATGGAAAGGCATTATTGCCGTTAGCCGTGGCGGTCTGGTACCGGGTGCGTTACTGGCACGTGAACTGGGTATTCGTCATGTCGATACCGTTTGTATTTCCAGCTACGATCACGATAACCAGCGCGAACTGAAAGTGCTGAAACGTGCAGAAGGCGACGGTGAAGGTTTCATCGTCATTGATGATCTGGTGGATACTGGCGGTACTGCGGTTGCGATTCGTGAAATGTATCCTAAAGCGCACTTTGTCACCATCTTCGCTAAACCGGCTGGTCGTCCACTGGTTGATGATTATGTTATTGATATCCCACAAGATACCTGGATTGAACAACCGTGGGATATGGGCGTGGTATTCGTTCCGCCGATCTCTGGTCGCTAATCTTTTCAACGCCTGGCTTTGCCGGGCGTTGTTCTTTTTAACTGCAGGCGAGTTACAATAGCTTCCAGTAAGTATTCCTGGAGGTTGCATCCATGACACAGGCAAACCTGAGCGAAACCCTGTTCAAACCCCGCTTTAAACACCCTGAAACCTCGACGCTTGTCCGCCGTTTTAATCACGGTGCACAACCGCCTGTGCAGTCGGCTCTTGATGGCAAAACTATTCCCCACTGGTATCGCATGATTAACCGCCTGATGTGGATCTGGCGCGGCGTTGATCCTCGTGAAATCCTCGACGTCCAGGCGCGTATTGTGATGAGCGATGCCGAACGCACCGACAATGATTTGTACGATACGGTGATTGGTTACCGTGGCGGTAACTGGATTTATGAGTGGGCCACCCAGGCGATGTTGTGGCAACAGAAAGCGTGTGCGGAAGAAAATCCACAAGTCAGCGGTCGTTACTGGCTGCACGCAGCGACGTTGTACAATATTGCTGCCTATCCACACCTGAAGGGTGATGATCTGGCAGAACAGGCGCAGACGTTATCAAACCGCGCTTATGAAGAAGCGGCGCAACGTCTGCCAGGAACGATGCGGCAAATGGAATTCACTGTGCCGGGGGGCGCGCCCATCACCGGGTTTCTCCATATGCCAAAAGGCGATGGTCCGTTCCCGACAGTATTAATGTGTGGTGGTCTGGATGCGATGCAAACGGACTATTACTCCCTTTATGAGCGTTATTTTGCGCCGCGCGGCATTGCGATGTTGACTATCGATATGCCTTCGGTTGGTTTTTCTTCAAAATGGAAACTCACCCAGGATTCCAGCCTTCTGCATCAGCATGTGTTAAAGGCGCTGCCTAACGTGCCGTGGGTGGATCACACACGCGTTGCGGCCTTTGGTTTCCGTTTTGGTGCTAACGTCGCTGTACGTCTGGCTTACCTTGAATCGCCGCGTCTGAAAGCTGTGGCCTGTTTAGGTCCAGTGGTTCACACCTTGCTGAGTGATTTTAATTGCCAGCAACAGGTGCCGGAAATGTATCTTGACGTTCTGGCGAGTCGTTTAGGGATGCACGATGCTTCCGATGAAGCGTTACGTGTAGAGCTGAATCGCTATTCATTGAAAGTGCAAGGGTTGCTGGGACGTCGCTGCCCAACGCCAATGTTATCAGGCTTCTGGAAGAACGATCCGTTCAGCCCGGAAGAGGATTCACGATTAATCACTTCGTCATCTGCTGACGGTAAATTGTTAGAAATTCCATTTAATCCTGTGTATCGGAATTTTGACAAAGCACTCCAGGAAATTACCAACTGGCTCGAAAAGCGATTGTGTTAAAAATTTGCTAAATTTTGTCAATTTGGTAAAACAGTTGCTTCACAACAGGAGATCGCAATGACGTTACCGAGTGGACACCCGAAAAGCAGATTGATCAAAAAATTTACCGCACTAGGCCCGTATATTCGTGAAGGTAAGTGCGAAGATAATCGATTCTTTTTCGATTGTCTGGCTGTATGCGTCAATGTGAAGCCAGCGCCGGAAGTGCGTGAGTTCTGGGGCTGGTGGATGGAACTGGAAGCGCAGGAATCCCGTTTTACCTACAGTTACCAGTTTGGTCTGTTCGATAAAGCAGGCGACTGGACGCATGTTCAGGTAAAAGATGCGGAAGTGGTTGAGCGGCTGGAGCACACTCTGCGCGAGTTTCATGAAAAGCTGCGTGAACTGCTGGCGACGCTGAATCTGAAGCTGGAACCGGCGGATGATTTTCGTGATGAGCCGGTGAAGTTAACGGCGTGAGTGAAAAGTGCCGGATGCGATGTTTGAGCATCTCTTCCGGCCTGAAATAGTGGTTTTCGTAGGCCGGATAAGGCGTTCACGCCGCATCCGGCAATATTATTAAAACTGATATGTCATTCCTATCGCGACAATATCATCATTATTAATATTCAACTTATTATCGCTATCCAGCTGGTTGATTTTATAATCAACAAACGCTGACATGTTTTTGTTGAAATAATAGGTGGCACCGACATCAATATAATTGACCAGATCCTCATCACCGATACCTTCAATATCTTTTCCTTTCGATAGCACATAACCTAAAGATGGACGCAGACCAAAGTCGAATTGGTATTGAGCGACCGCTTCAAAATTCTGTGTCTTATTAGCAAAGCCGCCAGAAATTGGCGTCATTTTACGCGTTTCAGAATAGAAGGTTGCCAGGTAAATATTATTGGCATCGTATTTAAGACCCGTTGCCCACGCTTCGGCACGTTTGCCCGTACCACGGCTTTGCAGGTTCTGCTCGTTGGTGCGATCAGAGTTGGTATAGGCTCCACTGATAGCGAAATCGCTGCCGCCAAAGTCATACGTCAGTGAAGTACCAAACCCATCGCCGTTCTGCTTTTTAACATCGCGGTTTTCGTTTTTCCCTTGATATTGCAGGGTTAAGTTCAGGCCATCAATAACGCCGAAGAAGTCGGTGTTCCGATACGTCGCCAGCCCGCTGGCGCGTTTGGTCATAAAGTTGTCGGTCTGCGCCGAGGAGTCGCCACCAAATTCCGGGAACATATCGGTCCAGGCTTCGACGTCATACAGCGCGCCCAGGTTACGTCCATAATCGAAAGAACCTAAATCCTTATATTTCAACCCGGCAAAAGCGAGACGCGTTTTTTGCTGTGCGGTATCACTCTCCGCTTTATTTCCGGCAAACTCCGCTTCCCACCGACCATAACCGGTCAGTTGATCATTAATTTGCGTTTCGCCTTTAAAACCAAAACGGATATAACTCTGGTCGCCATCTTTACTGTCATTATCACTCATATAATGCATGGCTTTAACTTTGCCATAGACATCCAGTTTATTACCGTCTTTGTTATATATTTCTGCGGCCTGTACGGATGCAGATGCCACAATACCCATCACCACTAATGCCAGAGTGCTCTTTTTCATTTTCATTCCTGATTTTAATTAACGCGCGAATATTCAGCAGGAGAGACCCGTTGAAAACAGGAAAGTTTTTAACCTGAGATTGTTAAAGATATATTACAGATTAATAATATTCTTAAAATGTGGTAATTTATTAAATCTGTAATAAAAGCGTAAACAACTGCCGCTACGCTTGCTGATCCCGCGCAACAAAACGTTATGCTTTGCTCGCAGATGGTTGGCAACAGGCGACAGTCCTGCTAAAACGTTCGTTTGATATCATTTTTCCTAAAATTGAATGGCAGAGAATCATGAGTGACAGCCAGACGCTGGTGGTAAAACTCGGCACCAGTGTGCTAACAGGCGGATCGCGCCGTCTGAACCGAGCCCATATCGTAGAACTTGTTCGCCAGTGCGCGCAGTTACATGCCGCCGGGCATCGGATAGTCATTGTGACGTCGGGCGCGATTGCCGCCGGACGTGAGCACCTGGGTTACCCGGAACTGCCAGCGACTATCGCCTCGAAGCAACTATTGGCGGCGGTAGGGCAGAGTCGACTGATTCAACTGTGGGAACAACTCTTTGCAATTTACGGCATTCACGTCGGGCAGATGCTGCTGACCCGTGCCGATATGGAAGACCGTGAACGCTTCCTGAACGCTCGCGATACGTTGCGTGCGCTGCTCGATAACAACATCGTTCCGGTAATTAATGAGAACGATGCTGTTGCTACGGCGGAGATTAAAGTCGGCGATAACGACAACCTTTCTGCGCTGGCGGCGATTCTGGCGGGTGCCGATAAACTGTTGCTACTGACCGATCAAAAAGGTTTGTATACCGCTGACCCGCGCAACAATCCGCAGGCAGAACTGATTAAAGATGTTTACGGCATTGATGACGCACTGCGGGCGATTGCCGGTGACAGCGTTTCAGGTCTCGGAACCGGCGGTATGGGCACCAAACTGCAGGCTGCTGACGTGGCTTGCCGTGCGGGGATCGACACTATTATTGCCGCAGGTAACAAGCCGGGCGTTATTGGTGATGCGATGGAAGGTATTTCTGTCGGTACGCTGTTCCATGCCCAGGCAACGCCTTTAGAAAACCGTAAACGCTGGATTTTTGGCGCGCCACCGGCGGGGGAAATTACCGTTGATGAAGGGGCGACCGCCGCCATTCTTGAACGTGGCAGCTCCCTGTTGCCGAAAGGTATTAAAAGCGTGAGCGGCAACTTCTCGCGTGGTGAAGTCATTCGTATTTGCAACCTCGAAGGTCGCGATATTGCTCATGGCGTCAGCCGTTACAACAGCGATGCATTGCGTCGCATTGCCGGACACCACTCGCAAGAAATTGATGCAATACTGGGATATGAATATGGCCCGGTTGCCGTTCACCGTGATGACATGATTACCCGTTAAGGAGCAGGCCGATGCTGGAACAAATGGGCATTGCCGCGAAGCAAGCCTCGTATAAATTAGCGCAACTCTCCAGCCGCGAAAAAAATCGCGTTCTGGAAAAGATCGCCGATGAACTGGAAGCACAAAGAGAAAGCATCCTCAACGCTAACTCCCTGGATGTTGCTGACGCGCGTGCCAATGGCCTTAGCGAAGCGATGCTTGACCGTCTGGCACTGACGCCCGCGCGACTGAAAGGCATTGCCGACGATGTGCGCCAGGTGTGTAATCTCGCCGATCCGGTGGGGCAGGTGATTGATGGTGGTGTGCTGGATAGCGGTCTGCGTCTGGAGCGTCGTCGCGTGCCGTTGGGGGTAATTGGCGTAATTTATGAAGCGCGCCCGAACGTGACGGTTGATGTCGCTTCCCTGTGCCTGAAAACCGGTAACGCGGTGATCCTGCGCGGTGGCAAAGAAACCTGTCGCACCAACGCTGCAACGGTGGCGGTGATTCAGGACGCCCTGCAATCCTGCGGTTTACCGGCAGGCGCAGTTCAGGCAATTGATAACCCTGACCGTGCGCTGGTGAGTGAAATGCTGCGTATGGATAAATACATCGACATGCTGATCCCGCGCGGCGGGGCTGGTTTACATAAACTGTGCCGCGAACAGTCGACGATACCGGTGATCACGGGCGGTATTGGCGTCTGCCATATTTACGTTGATGAAAGTGCAGAGATCGCTGAAGCCCTGAAAGTAATCGTCAACGCGAAAACTCAGCGCCCGAGTACGTGTAATACGGTAGAAACGTTGCTGGTGAATAAAAACATCGCTGATAGCTTCCTGCCCGCATTAAGCAAGCAAATGGCAGAAAGCGGCGTGACATTACACGCAGATGCTGCTGCACTGGCGAAGTTGCAGGCAGGCCCCGCGAAGGTGGTGGCTGTTAAAGCCGAAGAGTACGACGATGAGTTTCTGTCATTAGATTTGAACGTCAAAATCGTCAGCGATCTGGACGATGCCATCGCGCATATTCGTGAACACGGCACGCAACACTCCGATGCGATCCTGACGCGTGATATGCGCAACGCCCAGCGTTTTGTTAACGAAGTGGATTCGTCCGCTGTTTACGTTAACGCCTCTACGCGTTTTACCGACGGCGGCCAGTTTGGTCTGGGGGCGGAAGTCGCGGTAAGCACACAAAAACTTCATGCGCGTGGCCCGATGGGGCTGGAAGCACTGACCACCTACAAGTGGATCGGCATTGGTGATTACACCGTTCGTGCGTAAATAAAACCGGGTGATGCAAAAGTAGCCGTTTGATTCACAAGGCCATTGACGCATCGCCCGGTTAGTTTTAACCTTGTCCACCGTGATTCACGTTCGTGAACATGTCCTTTCAGGGCCGATATAGCTCAGTTGGTAGAGCAGCGCATTCGTAATGCGAAGGTCGTAGGTTCGACTCCTATTATCGGCACCATTTAAATCAATAAGTTATATTACATTTACGTAAACCACGTTCTCCTCTTGTGCCGTATCTGGGACATTGCGACCTATAATTGCGTCAATTTTGCTCGCGTGCTCGGTGAGATGCCCGGCTGAAAGGTGAGCGTATCTCTGAGCCATCTGGATAGACTCCCAGCCTCCCATTTCCTGCCACGAAGTCTGTTGTCAGTGCAAATTCAACAATCAGCCTTAGTGCTTTGGACTACATCCCAAAAGTTGGACACCCAACTTTATTGGGTCAGTCCACTTCTTCATGAGGCTCTATCCACCGGAGCTGTTTATTCTTCGGCTGAGACTTTTATTATTCGTGCATTATCCGGCATCTCGGCTTAGTAACAAGATACTCGGAAAAATGCATACCAGGCACACGTCATGCATGGATTCTGATGGCTCATAATTCACTAATACTGCTGATAAAAATCACAACAAAACCGCAGTTATACTATTGTTACCACCTGCGGAAGGCGGGTGATCTTTCAGTGGTATATGTGTTTAATGATTAGTGATTCTTATTAATTTGTATATCTGTTTAGATATTATCAGCCAGATAGAATATAACCACGAAAGATTAACTATTGTTGTTTGTAACACTCAGGAAAGTGATAAGTTACGGTTATTTTTGAATTATTTTTTCCTTGTTTGTGTGATTTTTATACTTTGCATAAAAAAGCCCACCGCTGAGGTGGGCAAAAGGAATGATTAATTATCTCTGAGAGAAACATCATACTCTCTTTATTATATTTAACATGAAAATGTGGAGAAATTATGTAGTATGCGTTACTTGGTTGTTAAACAACCTGATATCAATACAAAACAATACAGTTCTTTACATTTGCGTTTTTTTATGAATACTCCTAAAGAGGTGTTTTAACGTAATGAAATAAACAGGGTAAGTATGAATATATTTGAGCAAACTCCACCGAACCGTAGACGTTATGGTCTTGCTGCATTCATCGGGCTGATTGCTGGCGTTGTTTCAGCATTTGTTAAGTGGGGAGCAGAAGTTCCATTGCCGCCACGTAGCCCGATTGATATGTTCAATGCAGCGTGTGGCCCGGAATCATTAATCAGGGCGGCAGGACAAATTGATTGCTCCCGTAACTTTCTCAACCCTCCATATATTTTCCTTCGGGATTGGTTGGGACTGACAGATCCAAATTCGGCGGTTTATACCTTCGCCGGACATGTCTTTAACTGGGTTGGTGTAACGCACATAATCTTTTCGATAGTTTTTGCTGTTGGTTATTGTGTGGTCGCCGAAGTATTTCCAAAAATTAAACTTTGGCAGGGCTTGCTTGCAGGCGCTTTAGCACAACTTTTTGTTCATATGATTTCATTCCCTCTAATGGGACTTACACCACCTCTTTTTGATCTCCCGTGGTATGAGAATGTCTCTGAAATTTTTGGACATTTAGTATGGTTCTGGTCCATTGAAATTATTCGTAGAGATTTACGAAACAGAATTACTCATGAGCCTGATCCTGAGATCCCTTTAGGTTCAAACAGATAACGTATTGAATGATAAAAATGGCGCAGATACAGCGCCATTTTTATAGGTCAAAGCTGTTGCTTTATTCTTCCTTTCACTCATCTGCAACACCATTTGTATTTAGGTCATTTTCTCCTGGATCATGCAGATATCAATACGCATGCGGGGTAAATCTGAGATTCATAAGGCTTCGCATATTTTGAGATCGGGGATAGAAACGTAATTATGATGAACTAACTGATTGATTTAAAATGATATTTATGATTTGTAATGTGAAGCGCGTAGGCTCAACTTGATGACATAAACCCATGCTGCTCAAGTATTGCCCTGGCATCTGAGGAAACTAAAAAGTTGCAAAGTGGTCTGGCCTTCTCAGTCAGGCAAGCAAATCCATAGATGGCAACCGGATTATAAGGTTCAGGTATTTCTATAACTTTTACTGATTCAATTGATTCTAATCCAGGAGCGTAACTGGCATAACCTATGAACAGATCGGTATAATCATTTTCAATTAGCCACTGCGCGGCTATCACATTTCTTGGAAGAGGTAATGACTTTCTTCCCCCCACCAATGCAACAGCCCGTTGTCTTATTTTTCCGCCAATACTACCCATATTTTCAAAAAGCTGGTGAGTGTAATCGCCAGCGGGATCACATCCTGCGGTTGACGTTCCGATTCGCAACGTTTCTCTGTTTAATAAAGAATACCAGTCGTCATTTACATTAATTTTATTAGCCCGAACATACAGACACAAGCGATTGTAGGTAAAAGGTTTAATATACAATGCATGTCCTGCGGCCATTAACATTTGTGGATGGGCCATATTCGCGGATGCAAAAAAATCACATATTTCACCCGCTTCAATACGTTGCCGCAATATACCTGCAGGTCCAAAATCACATTGAATATTATCACCCTGATAATTCGACATAAGTGATTTCCATACCTGGCGTAAGCTACCCGCAGCAAGTACACGCATTATTCTTCACCCTGATAATCAGTACGGTAAAATTTTCTATACCAGTCATTGGCTATTTTATGCATATCGATATCATTGAATTTTTCAGGATACAGTTTTTTCGCCATCCACAACTCTCCAATACCCATAGCTTCTGGCATCGGATAGCCCCATGCTTTTGCATACTCTGGCATCAAATAAACACGATGATTTTTGACCGCATCTATTACCTGCCATTGCGGATTTGACTGTATTTCATTCACCACGCCAGGGTAGCGATTTTGCACAAAAATTACCTGAGGATTCCATGCAATTACTTGCTCCATCGAGACTTGTTTGAACCCCTTAATGGTGGACGCGGCGACGTTTACTGCACCGGCATGTTTCATCATTAATCCTGTGTATTTTCCGGAACCATAAGTTGTCAATTCTGGATTAGCCATATAGGCACGAACACGCTTTTCTTCGGGGAGAGTTTGCAGTCGATCACTCACAATACTGCGACCATTTTCAGTGGCCTTGATTAACGCTTTAGCCTCTTCAGGCTTATTGATTATATTGCCTATCAGCATAATCCCTTCATATAGCCCTTTTACGTAAGCCTGTTCTTCATCAGCCATTGTTGGATTAAGTTTATTTTTCTCTCCCTCGTCATCATGCCGCAAAGAAATTGCTACTGCTGGAATGCCAAGGCTACTGATTTTGTCGATCATTTCTTGCGGCGCATAATTGGTGACAAAAACGACCTGTGGATGCAGGGCCACCAATTTTTCAGCATCGACATGGGTTAAATCTCCTAATGACGCTTTGCTGACTAATTCTGGTGCAAGTCGTGCATAGTTGCTGCCAAGTTGCTGTTTCCAGTTTGACATAACACCCACGATTTTATCGGTGGCATTCATCTGTACTAAAAGATTCAAAGTTTGATGTTGGAGCACAACGATACGATCAACTTTGTCGGGTACTGTTACCTCCCGACCAATCTGATCGGTGAAAGTTCGTTCAGCTTGCGTAGTAAATGATAAAGAAAGCAAAAAAATCATTAATAAAAACAACTTATTATTTATTTTCATATTCCATCACACTAAAAAACGATATATAAATGATTATATATCGAAATGGTAACACCAGTCAGGCGCTGGGAAAAGTGATTCGGGGACATTTTTGATGTGGTTATATGAAGAGAATGTGATTTTTATTTGTTCAGCAGAGACTTTCAATTCAGTTATCTGTAACCCCAAAGGCGTATTGCCAGAATAACAGAAACAAAGGAGTCGTTACGTTGCCGTATCCCATCTATTCACAATCGCCTGATACGATAAAGTATCAGTACCATCAACTTGTCCGTAAACGAATTATACTGATTTCAATAATAACTCTGGCGACCCTTCTCTCATTATTTCTGGACATCATTCTGGGTTCTTCCAGTTTGTCAGTCAGTGAGCTATGGCACGCATTAATGCATCCGTTTAGCCCTGATACCAGCATCCATGTCATTGTTTGGGAAATTCGATTACCCTACGCCTTAATGGCTTTGCTGGTTGGCATGGCCTTGGGGCTCGCGGGCGCAGAAATGCAGACGATCCTCAACAATCCATTAGCCAGTCCCTTTACGCTTGGGGTTTCCTCTGCGGCGGCATTTGGTGCTGCTCTGGCTATTGTCCTGGGGATCGGTATTCCAGGTATATCGGCAACATGGTTTGTTCCAGCAAACGCTTTTATATTTTCTCTTTTGTCAGCTTTATTACTCGATAGCATGTCTCGTTGGCTAAGAATAGCTACTTCGGGAGTGATTTTGCTGGGTATCGCATTGGTATTCACATTCAATGCACTTGTGGCAATGATGCAGTTTATTGCGGATGAGGATACTCTCCAGGGACTGGTATTCTGGACAATGGGCAGTCTGGCTCGCGCATCCTGGAGTAGGCTGGGTGTTTTATCAGGCGTATTTATCATTGTTTTTCTATGGTCATTTTCTCGCTCATGGCAACTTACAGCATTGCGCATGGGAGAAGAGAGGGCGATGGGGTTTGGTATCAATGCACATCAACTGCGTCTTTCTTCCCTGTTACGTATAAGTTTACTTGCTGCATTGTCGGTAGCCTTCGTTGGTCCAATTGGTTTTATTGGCCTTGTTTCTCCACATATTTCCCGAATGCTATTTGGTGAGGAACACCGTTTTTATCTGACGGGAAGCGTATTGACTGGAGGTCTGGTGCTCTCTCTGGCTTCAATTGCTTCGAAAAGTATTATTCCTGGCGTCATTATCCCGATTGGTATCGTCACATCGCTTGTCGGTGTTCCATTATTTATTAGTATTATTCTGCGTTATCGCAGGAGTTTGTTATGAAAGGTCTTTCACTGTATAAATTAAACGCGGGTTATCAGAAAAAAAACGTAATATGTGATCTTAGTTTATCTGAACTCCCTCGCGGAAAAATAACCATCATTCTGGGGCCAAATGGCTGCGGAAAGTCGACGTTGCTACGTGCCCTGGCGGGACTGAATAAGGCTAGCGGTAATATATTTCTTGATGGGGTCAACCTTACGCAGATGCCATTTTCAGCCCGTGCCAACAGCACAATATTTTTACCACAGTTCTTACCGCATGACGTGCATCTGAATGTGCTGGAATCTATTTTTGTTGCTCTGCGTGCTTCAAAGATAGGGAGCATAGATGAAAAAACACAATCAATAGCTATTCTCAGACAACTAGGAATAGAGCATCTGGCCTTTTGTTATCTGGATCAACTATCCGGAGGCCAGCGGCAACTGGTTGGACTGGCGCAATCATTGGCCCGTAATCCATCTATATTACTACTGGATGAGCCACTGAGTGCATTGGATTTAAACCACCAGTTTCATGTTATGGATTTAGTAAGAAGCGAGACACGAAGTCGTAATATAGTCACAGCCATGGTAGTTCATGATATAAATATCGCATTACGATATGCCGATTATGTCGTAATGCTAAAAAAAGGCAAACTTATTGCCAGCGGAAATCCAGAAGAGGTCATTACGCCAGAGAATCTGGCTAGTGTATATCATATTCGTGGACGGATAGAGCATTGTTCTCAGGGGGTGTTACAATTTATTGTCGATGGTGTTATTCCGGATTAGTCACGCGTATTGAAGATTTTTCATCGTGCGCCTCCCGGCGCTTTTTGACACCTTCATCAGTCAGATTGAGTAAATCGGTTTCATCTTTGATGGCACGATTACTTGTATAAAGTATGAGTGTTACCTCGTAATTTTCATAAAAAACGTCCATTAAACGCTATGGATGAGTAGACTCAGTTTTGATTCCTTGTATAACGGTTTCGATACGCTCTTTTATTTCCTTAAGTTGCTGCTGACGACCTTCAGGTGTTAGTGTCTGATCTTCATTAACGTCCAACACCCATCGACGAGGAATCAATGCACCAAAAACAATATCCATTAGCATCCCCGCGCAATTCCCCGTGTTTTTAACAGCAATACGCCCTTGAGCTTGTTGAATATCCAGCCATTCTATTAACAGTTCTCTTGAATGAAGCGTTTTAGTGGCATATAAATAGTCTGAAAGATCTGGAAAGAGAATTGATTCACGTGTCATTAATTTTAAGAGTGCTTCTCTCTCTTTAGCTTCTTCCTGACCTATATCTAATCGGAATATGCGAAACAGAGTTTCATTGATGGGGAGTATCTCGTTTTCCGGTCTTGGGAGATCGAGGAACAGGGTTTTATATTCTTTAATTACTTCAGAAAAAATTTCCTTCTTATTACTGAATACCTCATAAATAGTTCTTTTTGATACTTTTGCCCGACGAGCAATTTCTGTAGTTGAGGTTTGGGCAAAACCAAGCTCAATAAAGGCACTATACGCGCCAATAACTATCGCTTTCTTACGCTCATCAAGCCCGGCACTTTTTGGTCTTCCCCGTCGCACTGGTGTTCTCGCTTCGCTCTTGTTCATCAAAACATTTACTCCTGTATTTCATTTTTGGTACTTGACCAGTACCAGAAATGGTATCACTATACCAATAACATAAGCAATGATCATAACATGGTGTATGAAAACAACCAGGTAACATCACTTCATAAAATACAGGTCCTTATTTATGAGTCGATTAAATAATAGTGTCTGCCCCATTCGTGATCCCCAGGTTTTACGTGTTCTGGAACGCATGAATAATGAACGTAAACATCCCCCGCAGGAGCTGTTTCGCGAAGCTACTGCACTTGATCCTGAAAAATTTTCCAGTTACGGCTTTTCCATAGCCCCAGAGCAGGGGGAACTTATCTACTTACTGTGCCGGGCAATGAAAGCCACTCGTGTTGTGGACTTTGCAACTTCTGTTGGTATGTCAGCACTCTATTTTGCCGCTGCGATGAAAGATAATGGTGGCGGACTGGTGATTGGTTCTGAAATGGTACGGGAAAAGGCTGACGTCGCGGCTCGAAACCTGGCAGAGGCAGGTCTTACGTCTTTTGTCGATATTCGTGTCGGTGATGCGAGAGAAACTCTGAAAGATCTCGGTGGTCCTGTCGATTTTATTCTTATTGATGGTTTTCCTCTTGCTGATGGCTCAAGCCTCGCTCGTCAGGTTACTGAGATCGTTGCACCGCAGCTACGAGTGGGTGGATATATATTAAATGATAACGCAGAACCAGATTTTTTATCTTATGTTCGAGATCCACAGAATGGTTTTATTTCTATAACATTGCCGATAAAACGAGGCACAGAGTTAGCACTGAAGATAAGTTAAATATAATCACGAATGATAAAGTTGAAAAATTATAGTCCTTGTTCATACTGATACTCATCTACTTTTTTACCATAAGTAAAGGGGGCATTTATGCCGACGCGCAGAGAGTTTTTAATTAAAAGTGTTGCGGGTGCTTTAATTGTTTCAATGCCTCGCATTGTATTTGCAAACACCAATAACAAAGCAATAAATGCTACAGCTATTACACAAGTATTTGGTGACGGAGTTCGACTTATTGCGATAGCTGTTGAATTTGAAAAAACTATAAATAAGGAAGAACTTTTAACAACAGAGTTTAGCGTAAAAAATTATCATATCAATAAAATATTTATCAGCCAGTCAACAGCTTTGGTTGAAGCAAAATCAGGTAAGTACGTGATTCTTGAACTGGAACACAGCAAACCACAAAATGAATGGCAAGAAACTATAACGGATCCAACAATACAAAAAGCAGCTCCCAAACAAGGGCAAGGTAAACCCACCTGGGTTGCAGGAGAAAAACTAAACCAAACAATTAGATATAAAGATGCTTCTGCTGCTGTTGTCACACAAAACACTACGCTGAAAACTAACGCCGTTTCAAATCTGGTGGTGGATAGTTTTAGACAAGATGAATATAAAGATAAAGAAAGCGGGAAAATACTGAAATATAATTTCTTTATTCCTGAAGAGCAAAATAAATCATTACCACTGGTTCTTTTTATGCATGATGCAGGGGCTACCAGTGCACAAGTTACAACGACTCTGTTTCAGGGGTTAGGCGCAGTAATTTGGGCAGAACCTGAAGAACAAATGAAACGTCCCTGCTATGTTTTAGCTCCTCAGTATAATGAAATCATTGCTGATGATGACTGGCGTACCTCAACATTGCTTGATACAACAATAAATCTTGTTCAGTATTTGGTAAAAGAATATAAAATAGATCCTGAACGTATTTATGTTACTGGTCAGTCAGGGGGATGTATGCTGGCCATCGCCATGAATATCAAATATCCTGACTTTTTCACAGCGAGTTACCTGGTTGCAGGAAAATGGGATGCGGAACAGGTTGCTCCAATAGCTAAAAACAAATTGTGGTTTATGGCCTCAGAAGATGATTCAGGGGCTTTTCCTAGCTTCAACGCGATTACTGAACGTCTTGAGCAATTTGGCGGAAAGGTTTCTCGCGCGGCATGGAATGGTCAATGGGACCCTGAACAATATCGATTTGCTGCCGACACCTTGTTTGAAGAACAAAGTAATATCCGTTATACCGTTTTTATAAAAGATAGTGTATTTGATGAATACTCTTCGCGAGAAGGAGCAAGTGGGCATCGTAACACATGGCGTATTGCTTACAGCATAGAACCTATTCGTGAATGGTTATTTAACCAACGCAAACAATAATAGAGTAGGCCAGACTGTCATCAGGTATCGTGTTGGCAGTCGTTTTTTCGAGGGACAGAATGAAGGCGTTATTATTTGTAATTCTGGTTTTTTCTGCATCTGTATATGCAGATACGCCATCAAAAATGAATTTTGATGAAATACTTACACGCTCTGCTCAGGGAGATGCTGAAGCGCAAGCCAGATTGGGGGAAGCATACCTGAATGGAAACTACAATCAAACGGTGAATTACTCTCAGTCTTTTAAATGGTTGACGAAATCAGCAGCCAGCGGGAACTCCCGTGCTAAACTGGATTTAGGGATTTTATATCTTAATGGATATGGCGTGCCGTTTGATTATACCAAAGCCTTAAGCCTTTTTGAGCAAGCTAACTTAGCTGGAGAAATGAAAGCCGCACGTTATCTTGGGATTATTTATGAAAGAGGGTTAGGCGTTCCTCAGGATTATAAAAAAGCGGCGGAATATTATAAGAACGGTGATAAAAATAATGATGTTACGGCGCAGTATCGTCTGGCGAAACTTTATGAGCAAGGTTATGGCGTAAAACGTGATTATCAAAAAGCGATAAATCTTTATCTTAAACATATCAACAGAATGGATCATATCACTGCCCCCAGTTTTGTGGCTTTAGGTGATATTTATTCTCTGGGATTGGGCGTAGAGAAGAATCCCCAACTGGCTCAAAAATGGTATCAAAAAGCGATTGATGCAGGTAATACAGAGCATCAGCAGGTAGAAAATCATTAATGAGTAAGAAGAATACGTCTGTCGGAAAGTTAATGCTGGCGTACTGAATACACCAGCATTAATCAGGCATGATTATGCGACCAGCCAGACAGGTGTCGTTGAACCTTCGAACTCAGAGTTAACGCTTTTTCTTGCGCCCCTGAACAGCCTTAAAACGGGGATTAGATTTACAAATGACATATAGGCGTCCTTTTCGCTTCACAATCTGACAGTCTGGGTGGCGTTCTTTTGCTGTGCGCAGAGAGTTAAGGACTTTCATCATGCCCCCTTTTTCGTGCTAACAAAACGACCAAAACGCTGGGTAAATCGCGCTACATTTCCTTCTGATGCAACGGATCTCAGTTTCCCTGTATAGAACGGGTGTGATTTTGAAGAAACATCAATTGTCACATAGGGATAGCTCACGCCATCCAGTTCAATTTCACGGTCTGTTTTGATAGTGGAGCCAATTTTAAAGTACTCATCAGCACTGGTGTCGTGGAACACCACAGTACGATATTCAGGATGGATATTTTGTTTCATTGCTCTGCTTGTTACGTTATAACATAACAAACAAGATACATTCTCATCCAGATAATTTCAACAAAATCTCATGACCATCTGGATATGCGGGATTCCTACAACTAACCGACCGTGTCGAAAGTGAGAGATGTTGTTGGCTATCGTTGGTGACGGCACTATTCAGCAGCCGAACTGCTGATTTACGACACTACCCGCTGAGCAGTATGAAAGCATTTAAGAATGTGGGTGAGGTCTGCTTTACCGGCTGATTATTCATCACGCAGCCAGAGTAACAATTTGGTGAGCCAACATGCGCATTGGGTAACTAAAATGCTGACTCAATGCGCAATCTCTTTCAGTGCGGCACAAATACGATTTCTTTAAACTTCCCTTCAAAACAGTACGAATACCTCTCCCTACGAGCATAACTATTACGAAGGAGGTAGAGGGCACATATTTTAAATATCACCTAAGGGAATTATTTTTTGATGTAATTAATAGAAATGGAGGAATAAATAGGCATATTCTACAACTGCAACAAAAACAACGATATTAATCAGTTTATGACTGATTTGCTGTACTTTATTCTCTTTCATTGGTACTTCCTCGCTTTAAAAAAGAGCGCACTTCATAAGCGCCTCTTATATAGATAACGAGGTTGGTCAACCAATTTTTTGAGGTGTATCACAAATTTGAAAATATGTATTACATCAGCCATCACTCATGACAGCAAAGTCATCGATATACGTCACCTGAAAATCAGCTCCGGGGATGCGTCTGCTCTCATGAGTGACCAATTCTGGCGTTGATTGGCGCAGGGGAAGCATATAATACAGCTAAAATGATTGTATCTATGAACACCCTTCATAAGTGCGTTTTGAAGGGAATGCTTCTACAAGGAAATCGCTAATGCTCAAAGAAAACTTCAACGAACTGCAAATCTTTCTTGTGGTGGCAAGGGAGCGAAGTTTTACCAAAGCAGCGGGCAAACTCGGTGTTTCTCAGTCAGCTCTCAGCCATGCGATTAAGGCTCTGGAGGAAAGGTTAAATATCCGCCTCTTAACCCGAACGACTCGCAGCGTGGCTCCCACAGAAGCGGGGGAGAGAATAATCGCCTGTCTTGAACCTCGTATTGACGAACTTGAACAGGAACTGGAATCACTTATTCAACGGGACGGCACGCCCTCTGGGAATATTCGGTTATCTGCCGGGGAACATGCCGCGCGCAGTCTGATCTGGCCGAAGCTAAAACCCTTTCTCAGAGAGTATCCCGAAATCAATGTCGAACTGGTGGTGGATAACGGTTTTGTCGATATTGTCGAAGGTCGCTTTGATGCCGGAGTACGGCTGGGCGAAAGTATAGATAAGGATATGATTGCCGTGAGGATTGGACCAGATATGCGAATGGCTGTGGTGGGGGCACCGTCTTATTTCGCTACAAACCCTGCGCCTGGAACGCCTCACGAGCTACAAAATCATCGCTGCATCAATATGCGTCTGCCAACTGCCGGTGGACTTTATCACTGGGAGTTTGAGCGAGAAGGGAAACCGTTACGGGTCAGAGTTGATGGGCAACTGACGTTCAATTTGCTGCCAGAAAGAATTGATGCAGCATTATCAGGATTTGGTATCGCCTGTGTTCCCGAAAACGCGGTTCAGGATCATATAAAGTCAGGCGAGCTTATTCAGGTTTTACATGAGTGGTGTCCAACTTTTCCCGGATATTACCTTTACTATCCAAGCCGTAAGCAGCACCCACCTGCTTTTGCGCTGATGATCGATGCACTTCGCTACGCAGAATAACGGAGCCGCATTTTACTGTGGCTCCGTTTGAGCATTAACGGCCTACGCGAGCCTGATGCTCAGGCGAGTAACGTTCACCGACGATTTTAATCGTTTCCAGTGCCTGGGTGATCTGCTGAGTATCATTCTGCGAAAGAACGATGTCGACAGCGGCCAGGTTTTCCTCCAGCCGGTGCAGTTTAGTGGTGCCTGGGATGGGAACAATCCACGGCTTTTGTGCTAACAGCCATGCCAGTGCGATTTGTGCAGAGGTTACCCTTTTCTCCGCAGCCAGTTCGCCTAACAAAGTGACCAGTTTTTCATTGGCTTCAATGGCTTGTGCAGCGAAACGCGGTACGGTGCTACGGTAATCATCCTTACCGAAAGTTGTCCCCGGCTTAATCGACCCCGTCAGGAAACCTTTACCTAATGGGCTGAACGGTACAAAACCAATCCCCAGTTCCTCCAGCAACGGCAGGATTTCCTGTTCAGGTTCACGCCACCACATGGAATATTCGCTTTGCAGGGCGGTGACTGGTTGTACCGCATGGGCACGACGAATGGTTTGTGCCCCCGCTTCTGACAAGCCAAAATGTTTGACCTTACCTTCTGCGATAAGATCTTTCACCGTTCCTGCAACATCTTCAATCGGGACATCCGGATCGACACGGTGTTGGTACAGCAGGTCAATAACATCTGTCTTAAGGCGGCGTAATGATCCTTCAACGGCTTCACGGATATGTTCCGGGCGGCTGTTTAGAATCTGCTGCTTATTATCATCGCCGAAGGTAAAACCAAATTTAGTCGCAATCACCACGCGGTCACGAAACGGTCTTAAGGCTTCACCGACCACTTCTTCATTCAGATACGGACCATACACTTCGGCGGTATCGAAGAAGGTGACGCCGCGTTCAACCGCAGCACGAATGAGTTCGATAGCCTGACGGGTATCTGTCGCCGGGCCGTAGCCGTGGCTTAAACCCATGCAACCTAGCCCAAGCGCGGAGACTTCGAGTCCGGATTTACCCAGATAACGTTTTTGCATTGAATGAATACCTCTTTTATCGCGGCTTAAACATCAAGTTTGCGGCCAGTCAGCCATTCCACCATCGCCGGGTCGCGGTGAGAGAAGAACGCGCTGGTTGCGGTATCCAGGGCGGTAATTTGCAGTATATCTTCAGGACTGAGTTCAAAATCGAGAATGTTGATATTCTCTTCCATGCGTTCTTTGCGCACTGATTTTGCCAGTGAAACGATGCCTCGTTGGTAGATCCAGCGCAAAACAACCTGGCCCACGCTTTTGCCATACTTCTCGCCAATTGCCGTTAACACGGGATGCTGGAACAGACCATTTTTACCTTCCGCAAACGGCGCCCAGGCCTCTGGCTGAATGCCACGGCTTTGCATCCACGGAACGGCATGAAGTTGCTGGTTGAAGGGGTTAACTTCAATCTGATTGACCGCAGGAACCACTTTATTAAAGGCGATAAGATCGGCCAGTCGGTCAGGATGGAAGTTGCTGACGCCAATCGCGCGAATTTTACCAGCCAGGTGCAGCTCTTCCATGGCACGCCAGGCTCCGTGGATATCACCGTAAGGCTGATGAATCAAATACAGGTCAACGTAATCAAGTTGCAGCCGATTCAGAGAGCGTTCGAACTGGGCTTTGGCTCCTTCGTAACTGGTATCCTGCAACCAGAGTTTCGTTGTGACAAAGAGTTCGTTACGCGCAATACCGCTTTGTTTCAGTGCATTCCCGACCTGAGTTTCATTCTGATATGAGGCGGCGGTGTCAATCAGTCGATAACCAGTATCAATAGCGTCAATGACCGCTCTTTCGCATTCGGTGGCATCGGTCATCTGAAATACACCAAAACCCAGCAAGGGCATTTCAATACCGTTGTTCAGTTTTACAGTTTGCATGGTGTTAGCCTCCCGTTATTGTTCATTGGAAGCATAACGTAAAGAGAGTTATTCAATTAGACGGCGAGATTTGTCAGGGGCTATGAACAAAATTCATTAATCTGCCAGGATGCTGATTGAGTAGCACTGTTATCGTGTGGGGCTATTTTATTGATGAATTATTTGCATAAGTGAAATCGATATTTACATACTAATCGAGAGTCGTATTTTAACTTAGAATAATAAGTCATACGTGATGGAGGTGCTTACCGTGGTGTTTTCTGTATTAAGCAACAATCTTAAAATGCCGATGATCGGTTTTGGGGTTTTTCAGGTTACCGATAAAGAAGAGTGTAAACAGTCGGTGTTGAGTGCTATCCGAACAGGTTATCGTCTAATCGATACTGCTGCGGTATACAGTAATGAAGATGCTGTCGGTGAAGCTGTTCGTGAGGCCATTTCGGAAGGTCTTTGTACCCGTGAGGAGTTATTTATTACTTCAAAACTATGGGTGCAGGATATGGTTAATCAGGATTCGGCAAAAGCAGGAATTGAAGCATCGTTAAAAAAATCGGGACTTGAATATTTCGACCTCTATTTATTGCACCAGGCGATGCGCGATTATTTCAGTGCGTGGCGAGCCCTGGAAGCGGCTTATGACGAAGGCAAGCTGAAAGCGATTGGTGTTTCCAATTTCTATCCTCATGTATTAACAAACTTTTGTGAGACAGTCAGAATAAAGCCAATGGTGAACCAGGTTGAGCTGCATCCCTATTTTGCGCAACCAGAGGCGCTGGCAATCATGAAACACTATAATGTGCAGCCTGAAGCCTGGGCTCCGTTAGGCGGCGGAAGACATAAGCCATTTGAAAACAAAATGCTTCAGAGTATTGCTGATGCCCACCAAAAAACGATTTCTCAGGTGATATTGCGCTGGAATATTCAACGTGGCGTGGTCGTTATCCCGAAATCAACTCATCAACAGCGTATTGAAGAGAACTTCGCCATTTGGGATTTCTCACTGACAGAGGCAGAAATGGAGCAAATTAGCTCGCTTGATTTAGGCTATGTTGGTGAATCTGTAAAACATTTTAATCCTGAATTTGTCCGTGGTTGTCTTGGCGTAAAAATACATGACTGATTTTGGTATTTGTTGAGCTATATTATTTGGATGATGACGTTTTTATCTGAGCTTACAGGTTCTGTTTTATAAAATAGCAAATTCAGACAATATGGGTTTTAACCAGCGATTTAAGAATATGATTCTTAAATTATCAATCATTTCATAACGAAGAGGCACTTTATGAAAACTATCGGTTATGCCGCACTCTCTTCCGATGCAAAACTGGTTCCTTATCATTTTAAACGTCGTGAGTTACGGGACAATGATATTGCCATCGAAATTCTTTATTGTGGCGTTTGTCACTCAGATTTACATACAGTTAATGGTGACTGGGGGCCTCAGCCTTATCCGTTAATTCCGGGGCACGAAATTGTCGGTATCGTGAGAGCAGTGGGGCAGGGGGTTAAAAAATATCAAGTAGGCGATCATGTTGCCGTTGGCTGTATGGTCGATAGCTGTATGCATTGCGACCAGTGTGAACAAGGCGAAGAACAGTATTGCCGCCACGGGATGACGCCAACCTACGGTGCTAAGGATCGGATTAGCGGCGAAATTACTCAGGGAGGCTACTCCAAACATATTGTGGTACGTGAGGAATTTGTACTGCGGATCCCTGAAAATATGGATTTAGCCAAAACTGCGCCGATTCTCTGTGCCGGAATTACCACATTCTCACCATTACGTACCTGGAATGTTGGCCCAGGCAGCCGTGTTGGCGTTATTGGGTTAGGCGGTTTAGGTCATATGGCTGTAAAACTGGCTGTCGCGATGGGGGCTGACGTTACTGTGATTAGCCGGACTAAAAGCAAAGAAGCAGACGCAAAATTGCTCGGTGCAAAAGGCATTCTGCCGTCTTCAGACCCAGAGGCATTACAGATGTCAGCCTGTGCATTCGATTTGATTATCGATACAGTTCCCGTTAAACATGACCTGAATATCTACACCCCATTGTTAGATATTGATGGTTCATTAGTTATTGTTGGACAGGTTGGACCAATGGAAGAACCGTCAACAATTCCTCTGATTATGGGGCGTCGCCGTGTTGCTGGCTCACTCATCGGCGGTATTGCAGAAACACAGGAAGTGCTGGATTTCTGTGCGAAGCATAATATTTATCCCGAATGTGAAATGATCAATATTGATCAAATAAACGATGCTTTTGCTCGCCTTGCAAAAGGGGATATGGCACATCGTTTTGTTATTGACATGGCTTCACTGAATGCTGAGTAACGGAATAATTCAGCGCAGAGCTTCTGTATATTTTCCAGCAACTCACAAGAAAGGCGTTCAATAATGGAACCAAAAATGTGTTTGAGAGCAGGAATTTGCGCTGAGCACTAACAGACATTTTTATATTAAAAAGCCAGAGTCTTGCGATAGCCCTGGCTTTTGTCTGCCTGATGTTCAGTTTTTTTTATGATGGCGTAGCGCATCAACAACCAGCTGGAATGCTTTTGAGTGATTTCTGTTTTCCGGGTAATAAATATAATAACCATCCCAATAAGGACACCAGTCTTCAAGTACACTGATCAGTTCGCCGCTGGCGATGTATTTTTCCGCAATATCGCGTGGAACATGCGCCAGGCCGTAGCCCTCTAACGCCGCCTGCAAATTTTGATAGATACGGCTAAACACCAGTTGACCGCTGACTTTGACATTCAGGCTTTTTCCTTCTTTTTCAAACTCCCACGCATACAGATTGCCATGCGTTGGAAAACGAAGATTAATGCAGTTATGACTAATAAGGTCATCTGGATGCTTTGGATAAGGGTGTTGAGAAAAATATGCTGGCGAACCGACAACAGCAAAGCGCACGTCGGGACCAATACGTACAGAGATCATACCGCTGGATATCTGTTCTCCCAGGCGAGTTCCTGCATCGAATCGACCAGATACAATATCCGTTAAAGTATAATCATCAATTAATTCCAGATTTATATCCGGATATTCTTTTAGTAATGGCTCAAGTTTTGGCCAGATAACTGACCTGATAGCGTAATCGGATGTGGATATTCGAACGGTTCCTGCGGGTTTTTTGTTGAGATCTTTTAGTTGCTGCAATGTTCCCTGAATCCCATCAATATAAGGCCCCAGCTCATCAAGCATTGATTGCCCTACATCCGTCAGCGATATGCTGCGGGTGGTGCGAGTAAGGAGTTTCATACCCAGACGAGATTCAAGGGTGCACATACTGTGACTCAAAGCCGATTGTGATATCCCCAATTGAGCAGCAGCCCTGGTGAAACTCTTTTCACGCGCAACAACGATGAATGTCATTAAATCATTAAGATTTTCTCGTGCCACTCTCTGCCTCTCATTGCGGAAAAAAGATATCTGTTTACATGTTAGCGTGAGAGATATGGTAAGCCTCAACCTTAAACAAGGAAACATTGAACATAAAAATAGCGTCAGCCTTACCTGTACAAAGGGAAAACTGACGCCTGAAAAATTAAACAACAGATTCTGTTCTGATTATAAAGAGTTAAATTTTAAAATCTGAACACGACTCATTACTTCGTTGTTTAAGGATTTCCCGAGCCGAATCAGCCATTATCATGACTGCGCCAGCCAGCATCAGGGTATCTTTCAACACCAGACGACCGGCTCCCGATAAATAGGGAAAACCATGATGAGCATCCCCCAGAGCCGGCACCCAGGCTTCAGGAGTGGTGATTAAAAATGAGAGTGTTACCAGCGGTGTGGCAAATGACATTAATCCACCCAATAAACCCAACCACCGGTTAACAGGATTTGCCAACACCAGCAGAGCAATCATCACCTCCACGACGCCAAGGCTGTTGGAAAAACCATAGGTATTATTAGCAATTTGCCATGCCCGGGCTTCCGGCTTATATTCGCCTTCGTGAGTCAGGTACTGTTTATATTCTTCCGGATGTTCATAGAAGAACGACATTAGCGGACTGTTCGCGACGAATGGTGTAATACTGTCGGCCTCGTAAGGGACAAACTTTAATAACCCAATCCACATAAAAACAATCGCAATACTCAGACGAATCAATGTCAGGCCAATTTTATCTCCCCGACTTAACAGGTGCAGGTATTTTTCCATTATCAACATCCTTATTTATACAATACTGCCGTCGCGGTTGAGTTGTTATCAATCCGCATGGAGGTAATTTTCCATGATGATGCGTCATGTTTTCTGGCGATATCAGCAATGGCATCCTCAAGAACGGTCGGTGAGGCTGATACTGACGAGACGCTGACATGTTTCAGAACTATTTTGTCATCTGCATTGGTGGAAAAAGCCATAAAGCCAGATAATAGCGTTGCAAATAAAACAGTTTTTTTAAACATATAAAATACCATCAATGAAGTGATTAAGAAGTTATAGAATAAGCAAAAATTAATAAAATTGTTTTCTCTAAGACGCCAGAATATTTGTCCTGGCGTCTGATTTTGGGTTTATTTGACTAATGAAAATAGATCATTGAGTGATTCGCTCATCGACGGATGAGTAAAAATCTGATCGCGTAATACGCTATAAGGCAATCCGGCATCCATCGCCATTTTCACAATATTGATCATCTCGTGGGAGTCAACACATAGCAGTGATGCCCCTAATATGCGCTGGGTTTTATTATCGATAATCGCTTTTAATACCCCACGGGTATCGTTCATCACTCTGGCGCGCGGAATTGCCGCTACAGGCAATGTAACCACCTGAATATCCGCACCACTCTCTCTGGCTTGTTCTTCTGTCATACCAACCCGAGACAGTGGAGGAATCATGAATACGGAATAAGGCACATTTTTCCGATCATCAGTATTACGTTTGCCTTCTCCCAGTAACTCATCGCGCACAATGCGGTAATCATCCAGTGAAATATAAGTAAACTGTAGACCGCCGGTAACATCTCCCATCGCCCAAATATTGTCTGCGGTAGTATGTAATCGCTTGTCAACGACAATTGCCCCGCGCTCGTTCACCGCAACCCCGGCATTTTCTGGTTTTAACGAGGCGGTAGCAGGCTGGCGACCGGAAGCAATTAACAGGACATCCACCGCCAGTTGAGCTTGTCCGGTATGCACTTGTACTTTATTTTTATCGTGGCTGATACGCTGCACATGGGCGTTGAGGATAATATCCACTCCCTGCTCACGTAAAATAGTCGCGATATTATCAGCAATATCCCGATCTTCCCGAGGCAAAAACAGAGGCGCGGCTTCGAAAATAGTCACCTTACTGCCAAAATTAGCGAACATAGAGGCAAACTCAACGCCAATATATCCCCCGCCTAAAATGCCCAAATGTTCGGGCAATTCCTTCAGGTTAAGTAATCCGGTACTGTCATAGACGCCAGGTGTCGTGGTTATTCCTTGAACTGGCGGAACAACAGTTTGTGCGCCGGTATTAATAAAAATTTTCTCACCATGAATCTCCAGATTTCCCTCAGGTCGATGAATACGCAGAATATGATTATTGATAAACTCCGCTTGCCCGACGATCACGTCGATATTGGGCATATCCGCAAGATTATGGAAATTCTTATTGCGTAAAAAATTGACGACTTCATCTTTACGCTGCATGGCATGGGAAAAATCTGTGTGCTGTTGTGCATCATGAACTAATGTTTTGGTTGGGATGCAGCCGATATTAATACATGTCCCGCCATACATTGCATTCGATTGTTCTATGAGAGCCACACGCCAACCCGCTTTAGCCAGCGTGACGGCTAATGTTTTTCCTGCCTTACCAAAACCAATAATAACTGCCTGATATTTATTCATGATAATTTCCTGTCGAAACGTATTCATTTGACGTAATGACTATAGACGTAAATTTGTAAATAACACTTCTTCACAACGCTTGATATTTTGTCTTATCGTCTGATGTTCGTTGTTTTTTAATCAGGGTCACAATATAACGATGATGATTAACTAATTGATGATATTGGCTTAAGGCTTATATAAGATTATTGCTGTCTATAATCAAAAAACTACTCAGGAGTCTGATATGGATGCCCTTAGCCGTTTATTGATGCTTAACGCTCCACAAGGAACGATCGATAAAAATTGCGAGTTAGGAAGTGACTGGCAGCTTCCACATGTTGCGGGGGAACTATCGGTTATTCGTTGGCATGTGTTAACACAAGGTTCGGCGAAACTGGAAATGCCGGCGGGGCAGACCTTTACATTGCGCCCTGGGAATGTGGTTCTGCTACCACAAAATTCAGCTCATCGCCTGAGTCACATTGAAAATGAATCGACCTGTATTGTGTGCGGCACTCTTCGGCTGCAACGTTCGGCGCGTTATTTTTTAACCTCTTTGCCGGAAGCTCTGTTTTTGGCACCGGAAAGTGACAGCGTGGAGTTTAACTGGCTGAGGGAGGCGATTCCTTTTTTACAACAGGAATCCAGAGCGGCAATGCCGGGAGCGGATGCTCTGTGCAGCCAGGTATGCGCCACACTCTTTACACTCGCCGTGCGTGGATGGATCGTACAGGCTAATACGGAGAAAAATATTCTTAGTTTGTTGCTTCATCCGCGCCTTGGTGCGGTGGTTCAGCAAATGCTGGAAATGCCTGCTCATCCCTGGACAGTCGAATCGCTGGCCAGCATCGTTCACATGTCCAGGGCAAGTTTTGCCCAACTTTTTCGTGATGTTTCTGGAACCACGCCACTGGCTGTATTAACAAAGTTGCGGCTACAAATAGCGGCTCAGCGGTTTGCCAGGGAAACGCTCCCCGTCGTGGTGATCGCTGAGTCAGTAGGCTATGCCAGTGAATCATCCTTTCACAAGGCATTTGTTCGCGAGTTTGGCTGTACTCCTGGAGAATATCGGGAAAGAGTCAGACAGCTTCAGGAGGTTAGCTTATAAACGAAGTATGGATAAGATTCCCTGTTATAAAAATAGAGCATGTCATACTCAGCGTAGCGGTGAAAAACAGCAGGATGTTCTGGTAGAAATAAAGAACATCCTGGCATTCTAAAGGCAAGATTTCTGTTACTTAATCTTTGCGTGCATCATTATCCATATAAAGCATATGGTTAAGAGAAACACTTTATCGCATAAACCAGAAATAAAAGAGACCTACTTTTAAGCCAAGTATTGCGATGTAGGCACAGCAGTACTTCATGGTGCCAGACATTATTTGATTGGCTTGCCCTTCCATTTTTGTGGCAGAAACGGCAATGGCAATACTTTGTGGTGAAATCATTTTCCCTCCCGTGGCACCGGAAGTATTCGCTGCCGCCAGCCAATTGGGATCGATATGCAACTTACTGGCTGCAATAGTTTGCAGTTTGCCAAACAAAATATTCGAGTTAGTATCGCTGCCTGTGACAAAAGTACCCAGCGCACCAATGACCGGCGCGAGGAAGACGTATGAACTTCCAGTGAGATCGACAATTGACCGAGCCAGCGTAGAAATAATGCCGCTGAGATCCATAACTGTTGCCATGGCGACAATGGCCATAATCGCAATAATAGAATTTTTAAGCTGGAATACGGTTTTGATAAATACTTCCAGCATACCGCGTGCTGATGCCCCCTGAATAAAACCACCGAGAATAGTTGCAAAGATAATCAACATTCCAGGCGTTGTGAGCCATTCTATTTTTAATGCTAATGTTCCGCCATCGGCCAGTGAAAAGTGTAGCACTGAAGCCAGCTTAGATGCTGCTGCTTTTATCGTTGGGAATAACGGTGAGCACAGCAGAATAAAGACAAAAATAAACAGGTAAATAGAACCGACCCGGAACAGCACCTTTGCCGAACGTGGTGCCATTTCACGGGTATGGCTGGCTGCAATACGCCACTCTGGGTCTACTTCACCTTTGCGCAGACGGCTGGCAATCGCGACAGCGAAAAGGCTAGCCAGGCTGCCAGCAAAAGCGGGCAATTCGGCACCAAGATGGATGGCAACAAAGTATTGCGGAATAAGTGTCGCGATGCCACATAGCAGTGTGATAAGGAATACGCCGCGAATCGCTTTCACGCCGCCGCCAATAATACAAATAATGACAAAGGGCAGCAGGAGATTAAAAATCGCTAATTGCAGAATAATTGTTCCACCTAAGGTGTAAACAGACAGGTTAACCTGCTCGGCGAGGATTGAAACCGGAATACCTACCGCCCCAAATGCTGTAGGCACAGTATTAGCAACCAGTGAAGCAATTGCGGCCTTCAGTGGGTTGAATCCCAACGCAATGAGGATACCAATAGGAATGGCGACCGCAGTACCGTAACCGGCAGCAGCTTCAAGAAAACCACCAAAACACCATGAAATAAGGAGTACCTGGATACGCTTATCTTCGCTAATACTGGCGAGAATATCGCGGAGAATATCCAGAGCTTTGGTTGCCTGCATGACGTTATAACTGAATATCGCACCGAGGATCACAATCACGATCGGCCATAATCCTTTGAGTGCGCCATAACCCACTGAGGCTTTAAGATTCTGTATTGGCATGTCCCAGAACAGGACAGATAAAACAGCTGTAAATGCCAGTGATATCAGTACTGAATAATGAACAGGCATCTTCAGTTTCAGAATCAAAAATACCATAAGGAGCAAAGGTGAGAGTGCAATAGCAAACATTAAATATCCGTGCATTTCTATTCCTGACTATATTTATCAACCTTGTTTATCTATTTTTCCGATGGAGGTTATCTCATTATGAAAATAAAAAATGCAAACTGAATCGCTTCAGTAAAATAAAGTTACAGTTGTTGATATTTGTATATCCATTGTTAATAATTTGATTTTCATAACGATGCGTGTATATTTTAACAGCTCCAAAATGAGTAACTCTAAATAGGTATTCAAGATCGGGTTTATGAATTTTGTGACCCACTTAAATCAAATTTTCACCCCAGTGTTGATAGCTGGTGTCTTTATAAAAATGTGAGCGACGCCGAAAGAAATAAAATTAGTTATTGCATCCAGGTATTGAATGAAGGATTATCTCTTTTGTCATACAAATGAGTTTGGAATTGTATTTTACTACTTAATAAAAAAGAGCCCCTATTTTTATTGATGATTGATAACCCAGAAGGGGTGGTTGCCATCGGGCATAAACAGAAATGAAGTAATGGAGTGTTGGTTGTGAATGTAAATTTCTTTGTTACCTGTATTGGTGATGCACTGAAATCAAGGATGGCACGAGACTCCGTGCTGCTACTGGAAAAACTCGGCTGTCGCGTAAATTTCCCGGAGAAACAGGGATGCTGCGGTCAGCCTGCGATCAATAGTGGTTATATCAAAGAAGCGATTCCAGGGATGAAAAATCTGATTGCCGCACTGGAAGATAACGACGATCCCATTATTTCACCGGCTGGTTCCTGCACTTATGCCGTAAAAAGTTACCCGACATATCTGGCGGATGAACCTGAATGGGCATTACGTGCCGAAAAGGTTGCCGCGCGTATGCAGGATCTCACCTCTTTTATTGTTAATAAATTAGGGGTAGTGGATGTCGGCGCCAGCTTGCAAGGGAGAGCGGTGTATCACCCATCTTGCAGCCTGTCCCGTAAGCTGGGGGTGAAGGACGAGCCACTTACGCTGCTGAAAAATGTGCGCGGACTGGAGCTGTTGCCCTTTGCCGAACAGGATACTTGCTGCGGGTTTGGCGGCACGTTCTCGGTCAAAATGGCCGAAATATCCGGCGAGATGGTGAAAGAAAAGGTTTCACACCTGATGGAAGTCCGCCCTGAGTATTTAATTGGCGCTGACGTGAGTTGCCTGCTGAACATTAGTGGGCGATTACAACGGGAAGGGCAGAAAGTCAAAGTGATGCATATTGCTGAAGTGCTGATGAGCCGCTGAGGATATAAAGATGTCGATCAAAACCAGTAATACAGAATTTAAGACACGCATCCGTCAGCAAATTGAAGATCCGATCATGCGCAAAGCGGTGGCAAACGCGCAGCAGCGTATTGGTGCAAATCGGCAAAAAATGGTTGATGAATTAGGGCACTGGGAGGAGTGGCGCGATCGTGCTGCCCAGATACGTGATCATGTTCTGAGTAATCTTGACGCTTATTTGTACCAGCTCTCAGAAAAAGTGACGCAAAACGGCGGTCACGTCTATTTTGCAAAAACCAAAGAAGACGCTACCCGCTACATTTTGCAGGTCGCCCAGCGTAAAAATGCGCGGAAAGTGGTGAAGTCGAAATCAATGGTGACCGAAGAGATTGGCGTCAACCATGTGTTGCAGGATGCTGGCATTCAGGTGATTGAAACCGATCTGGGGGAATACATTCTCCAGCTGGATCAAGATCCGCCATCTCATGTTGTGGTTCCGGCCATTCATAAAGATCGCCACCAGATCCGCCGGGTGCTACACGAACGTCTGGGCTATGATGGCCCGGAAACGCCTGAAGCGATGACCTTATTCATCCGTCAAAAGATCCGCGAAGATTTCCTCAGTGCTGAAATCGGTATTACCGGCTGTAATTTCGCGGTGGCAGAAACCGGTTCGGTATGTCTGGTGACTAATGAAGGTAATGCGCGAATGTGTACCACGCTGCCGAAAACGCACATTGCGGTGATGGGTATGGAGCGTATCGCCCCCACGTTTGCCGAGGTTGATGTATTGATCACCATGCTGGCGCGCAGTGCTGTTGGTGCGCGTTTGACGGGATATAACACCTGGCTGACAGGACCGCGCGAAGCGGGACACGTTGATGGCCCTGAAGAGTTTCATCTGGTTATTGTTGATAACGGACGCTCCGAGGTGCTGGCCTCTGAATTTCGTGATGTGCTGCGCTGTATTCGCTGCGGAGCCTGTATGAATACCTGTCCGGCATATCGCCATATTGGCGGTCACGGATATGGCTCTATTTACCCAGGACCAATCGGCGCGGTGATTTCTCCACTGCTTGGCGGCTATAAAGATTTTAAAGATCTGCCCTACGCCTGTTCTCTATGCACAGCCTGTGACAGCGTTTGCCCGGTGCGTATTCCGCTGTCGAAACTGATTTTACGCCATCGTCGGGTGATGGCTGAAAAAGGGATAACAGCAAAAGCAGAGCAACGGGCGATCAAAATGTTTGCTTATGCCAATAGTCATCCGGGATTGTGGAAAGTCGGAATGATGGCTGGCGCCCATGCGGCAAGCTGGTTTATCAATGGCGGCAAAACACCGCTCAGGATCGGCGCAATTAGCGACTGGATGGAAGCACGCGATCTTCCTGAAGCTGACGGAGAGAGTTTCCGTAGCTGGTTTAAGAAACATCAGGCGCAGGAGAAAAAGAATGGATAATCGGAGCGAATTTTTGAACAACGTTGCTCAGGCACTGGGGCGCCCGCTGCGACTTGAACCGCAAGCAGCAGATGCGCCGCTTAACAATTATGCTAACGAGCGGCTTACCGAACTTAACCAACAGCAGCACTGTGATGCGTTTATCCAGTTTGCCAGCGATGTCATGTTGACGCGTTGTGAATTGACCAGCGAGGCGCAGGCGGCAGAAGCGGCATTACGTTTGTGTAAAGAGCTGGGAGATCTGTCGGTCGTGGTCAGTGGCGACAAGCGACTGGAGGAGCTGGGGATTAGTGGACGTTTACAGCAGGAATGCAATGCCGTCGTGTGGGATCCGGCGAAAGGTGTCGAGAATATCGCTTTGGCGGAGCAGGCGAAAGTTGGCGTTGTGTATGCTGAATATGGCTTAACAGAGTCGGGAGGCGTGGTACTTTTTTCCGCCGCCGAGCGCGGACGTTCATTGAGTCTGCTACCTGAGTCCTCTATTTTTATCCTGCGTAAAAGCACTATTTTGCCCCGAGTGGCGCAGCTGGCAGAAAAATTGCACCAGAAAGCGCAGGCCGGTGAACGTATGCCATCCTGCATTAACATCATCAGTGGCCCCAGTTCAACAGCGGACATAGAGCTTATTAAAGTCGTTGGAGTTCACGGGCCGGTGAAGGCGGTGTACCTGGTTATTGAGGATTGTTGAGAGAGAGATTGGCAATCATTCTGGTATTCAGCAGCCAGAAAGACATCGATAGCGACTATATCGCTATTACTGATTTGCACTGCGGGACACAAGTTTGCGCCATGTCCAGGATATGGCGCACTTTCTTATACCTCTGGTGCCATCATCACTGTGTAGATAATCATGTATCCTCTCGCAGATGTTATATCTATACAGCGCAGCCATTAGTTTAGATTGGTGGTCTGCCAGACAGCGAATAATAAAAAAACATAAAAAGAAACATTGATGCCTAAAATCACTACTGGGCTGAAATCATTGTTCAATAAGCTTATTCTTATTTAATGCAATTGAATTGACATATTTGAGTTGCAACCTTATTCATGAAAGGCGTGTAGAGTCAACGCGTCAGATTTAAGATAACTATATGTTACTTAAGGTTTAATTATCTGTGTGTGATATTTTATTGGATGTTTTAAATATTATTTTTTCTTAATCTCTCATTAATATTTTAATGTGAGCTGAATGGATTCAGCCCTAAACTTGATGGAATCAAAACATGCGCATGGCATGAATAATTTGCATGTTTAACACGCATCTTTACTCATTTTGTAATCGGATGTTGACGCTATGTTCATATCGATGGGGATATTTTAAGTTGATTTGGATTGTTAAATTCATATAATGCGCCTTCGCTCGTGACTGAAAGTCAGTACTTAGTGGTAAATTATAAATATAGAAATAGTAAAACTACTTCTCTAGTACCCAAAATGAGTTGACTGAAATTTTTGGCTTTAAATATTAAATTTGCGTGATTATCTGCTGAGATTCACTTGTGATGACATTTCTGAGGTATTTAACGTAATCGTTATTGAGTAAACATTAGAGGTAACGATAAGCTGATCGATAGTGGTGTTTGTTGTTATAGATACGGCATCGCTGATGTTTATGGTTACCCCTTATGCGTGCTCAGGAATCCACCAGTAGTAACTCATACTGAACAGCGATAAAAGATAAAAGGTGTGTTCATGGATTCATGTGATTTTCGTGTTTTTCTGCAAGAGTTCGGTACAACGGTTCATTTGTCATTGCCCGGTAACGTATCCGAGAAAGAACGACTGCTACTCAAGCTGCTGATGCAGGGGATGTCGGTAACAGAAATATCACAATACAGAAATCGCAGTGCAAAGACAATTTCACATCAAAAGAAACAACTCTTTGAGAAACTGGGGATTCAGAGTGATATTACTTTCTGGCGCGATATTTTCTTTCAGTACAATCCGGAGATCATATCCGCCACTGGTAATAACAGTCACAAATATATTAATGACAACCACTATCACCATATTGTCACGCCTGAAGCCATCAGCCTGGCGCTGGAAAACCATGAATTTAAACCATGGATCCAACCTGTTTTCTGCGCACAGACAGGGGTACTGACAGGCTGTGAAGTGCTTGTTCGCTGGGAGCACCCGCAAACGGGAATCATCCCGCCGGATCAGTTTATTCCTCTGGCGGAGTCATCTGGTCTTATCGTCATAATGACCCGCCAGTTGATGAAACAGACTGCGGATATTCTGCTGCCGGTAAAACATTTGTTGCCGGACAATTTCCATATTGGTATCAACGTCTCGGCGGGCTGTTTTTTGGCTGCGGGATTTGAAAAAGAGTGCCTGAACCTGGTCAAGAAATTAGGCAACGATAAAATCAAGCTGGTTCTTGAGCTGACGGAACGTAACCCCATTCCGGTAACGCCAGAAGCCAGAGCGATATTTGATAGCCTTCATCAGCACAACATAACCTTTGCGCTGGATGACTTTGGTACTGGTTATGCAACCTATCGTTATTTGCAGGCGTTTCCGGTCGATTTTATTAAAATTGACAAGTCGTTTGTGCAAATGGCGAGTGTTGACGAAATCTCCGGCCATATTGTGGACAATATTGTCGAACTGGCGCGTAAGCCCGGTCTGAGTATCGTGGCGGAAGGGGTAGAAACCCAGGAACAGGCGGACTTAATGATCGGTAAAGGCGTTCACTTTTTGCAGGGCTATTTGTACTCTCCGCCGGTTCCGGGTAATAAATTTGTCTCTGACTGGGTAATGAAAGCCGGTGGTTGATGTAAGCCGCTATTCAGGGTGCGTCGGGAGGTTGGCTGGTATCAATTCTCCCGATGCAGTAAATCCTGATAAATCTCCGTTAATATCCCTTTAGGCATAAATTGTTTTTTAATCCACTGCGTCACCTGACCCGTTGCAGAGTGTTGGGTTGCCAGTAACATGCGTGAATCCTGGCGCGGGTTATGAATTTGTCGGATAACCAGCAGTGATTGTTCCATCGCTTCACGAACCATGTAATCTGGCAAAAAACCAATCCCTTCGCCCAGAATCTGACACTGACATTTGGTGTTGAAATCTGGCACCAGAATCGACTCCTGCCCATGCAGCAACCAGCCCACCTTTTTATTAATCGTATGCGCGGTGTCTTCCACCATAATATTAGGATAGAGACGTAGCTGACTTTCAGCGATTGGCTCCGGTACAAAGGCTAACGGGTGATCCGGGGCGATAGCAAAAGCCCAGCGAATCGCGCCAATCTCGGTGTAATCAATGCCGCCACCGTCCAGCAGCGTGTCGGGTGCGCCGATGGCGATATTCGCCTGGTTATTGATAATCGCATCCCAGACGCCGTTATACACTTCAGTTGTTACAGTTATCTGGCAGGTGGGAAACTGCTTTTTCAGCACCTGTAATAAGCGTGCGGTGTGTTTGGGTGTATAAAGCAGCTGATTAATACAAATGCGCACGCGTGCTTCTATGCCCTGCGAAATAGTATCGATGCTGCGTTTGATGGCGTGAAAATCATTCAGCAGGTCGGTTGCTTTACGGAAAAAATAACGCCCGGACTCCGTTAACTCAATGCTGCGGGTATTGCGGGTGAACAGCACCACATCCAGCCCCGTTTCCATTCGCTTGATGGTGTAGCTAATGGCGGAAGTGGTTAAACCCAACTCTTCTGCCGCTTTACTGAAGCTGCCAAAACGCGCAGCGGTAGTAAATGCCAACAGATTTTCTTCGGTAAAAATTGAGTTCATTAAACCATTCCCGCCATTTTCTAATATGAATTTCTCCAGTCACAACTGTAGAGGTATCGATTAAAGATAGATAATCATTTTTGAATAACTTTTAATACCCGTCGCTTTTAGTCGTCGCTTCGCTTAATTTTTGTCCGCCGTATTCCGAAATTATCCCCACGCAGTTACCCGCCAGAAAACCCAGTAACGTTACTGTCCAGTTCATCCCGCTGGCAAAAAATAGCGTCATGCCGAGAAAGCCACCGGGAATGAATGACAGTAACCAGAAACGTCCTTGCCAGACCACCACCGCCGAGAAGGGCACGGTAGTAATCACGCTTGCCCAGAATCCAGAAAGCCCACTTACAGAAGCCAGCCAGCCGGCAGCCAGCGCGGCGAAAAACGCCCACACCATCCCGGAATAATTAACCGCCAGACTTCGGATAAACCCCGATTTACCGCCGCCTGCGGCATAAAAACTGCAAAAGGCGACGAAGCCAATCGTTCCTAATAATTCCCATCCCTGAGAGAGCCCGACATGTGAAGACACTAACTGCCAAAGCCCTGCACAAATACCGACGGTGACACCCGTTGCCGTGAGTCCGTTCATCTTGTTCCCCTCTGGTTAGACATGGACGAAAGCTACTCTTACATGTGCAGACTATAGAGAAATAAAACCTGATTGAGTGAAAGGGTATCGGGTCAAAGAAACAAATATTGCACTACCGCACACTGCGAAAAGATTGTTGAACATCATTCAACAAAAAGGCGAAATACGGCGAATTAAATTTAAGCGGGTTCTTTTATCAGATTATCGTTGCTATTCTCAATTCATCGAAAACAGCCACAAAAACCAGGGGAATGTGAATGACTATAAAAAATCTACCTGCCGACTATTTATTGGCTGCACAACAGGGCGATATCGATAAACTAAAAACCTGCCTTGCGCTGGGTGTCGATATTAATACCTGCGATCGTCAGGGGAAAACGGCAATTACGCTGGCAAGTTTATATCAGCAATATGCTTGTGTGCAGGTATTAATTGATGCCGGAGCAGATATTAATAAGCAAGATCAGATATGTTCAAATCCTTTTTTAATTAGCTGCCTGACCGGTGATTTAACCCTGTTACGGATTATTTTACCGGCTAAACCCGATCTTAATTGCGTAACCCGCTTTGGCGGCGTTGGCCTGACGCCTGCCTGTGAAAAAGGTCATTTAAGTATTGTGAAAGAGCTTTTGGCGCATACGGATATTAACGTTAACCAGACCAACCATGTTGGCTGGACGCCATTACTGGAAGCGATTGTGCTTAATGATGGCGGTATTAAACAGCAGGCGATTGTCCAGTTATTGCTGGAACACGGAGCCAGCCCGCATATGACCGATAAATATGGCAAAACGCCGCTGGAACTGGCGCGGGAACGGGGCTTTGAAGAGATTGCGCAATTGCTGATTGCCGCAGGCGCATAATCCGGGAGGCTTGCTATCGACACACCAGAAAGACGGTGTGTGTGGGCGCTAACTGCGGATGCGGATTTTCTGGCGCAGCGGGGGCAAGGACAGGTTGAACAGGTCTTTGCCAGAGCGGTAAATATCGCACTCCCGGCTCGCCAGCAGTTGCTGACGCTGCTTTGTGAAGAATACGACAATGCGCCAAACAGTTGTCGGTTGGCACTCACTCACTTTGATGGTCTGTTCCGTCATGGTGATAAGGTTCAGTTTGACGATCAAGGGATTACGGTTGGTCAACATCTTCATATAGAGTTGAGTCATTGCCAGCGTTGGCTGTCCCCAACACTACAAATGACCGCTGAGAATTTTCACCTTATTGCCTGGCAACAGTGGCACGACATTATTCATCAGCATCTGGGGGAAAATGAAACCCTGTTTAATTATCGCGGTGATAATCCGTTTTATCAGGCGTTAAATAAAGAATTACATATCAGGCGACGTGCTGTTATTCAGGCATTAAACGATAAACAAAATATCGCGTCAGCGGTCGCTAATATGATGGGGTTAGGGATTGGTCTGACACCTTCAGCCGATGATTATTTAACAGGTCTGATGCTTGTTTTATTTATTTCCGGGCATCCGGCAGAAAAATGCAAAGAGGAATTTTATCTCGGCCTGCAACGCGGCAGAAATAATACCACGTTATTAAGTGCTATTACGCTGGAAGCCGCATTACAACAACGCTGCCGGGAAAATATTTATCACTTTATTCACGGCATCATTAATGACATCCCTGAGAACGCCACTCAGGCAATAGAAAAAATTAAACATATTGGCTCCAGTTCCGGCTGCGACATGCTGTATGGCATGGCCGATGGTTGTGCGCTGAGCCAAACCTACGGAGGGAATTATGTCAGTTAAAATAGTCATTAAACCGAATACCTATTTTGATTCTGTCTCGCTGATGTCCATCTCCACGCGTGCAAATAAACTCGACGGCGTCGAGCAGGCATTTGTGGCGATGGCGACTGAAATGAACAAAGGCGTGCTGAACAATTTAGGGCTGCTGACGCCGGAGTTGGAGCAGGCGAAAAACGGCGACCTGATGATTGTCATCAACGGCAAAGCGGGCGCGGACAACGAACAGTTGCTGGTGGAGATTGAAGAACTGTTCAACAGCAAAGCGCAAAGTGGCTCGCATGAAGCGCGCTATGCCACCCTTGCGAGCGCCAAAAAGCATATCCCGGAAAGTAACCTGGCGGTGATTTCCGTTAACGGCCTGTTTGCCGCTCGAGAAGCGCGTCAGGCGCTGCAAAACGACCTCAACGTGATGCTGTTCTCCGATAACGTCTCGGTTGAAGATGAACTGGCGCTCAAGCAGCTCGCTCACGAAAAAGGGCTGCTGATGATGGGGCCAGACTGCGGCACGGCGATTATCAACGGCGCGGCGCTCTGCTTTGGTAACGCCGTGCGTCGCGGCAATATCGGTATTGTTGGTGCGTCCGGCACCGGCAGCCAGGAACTGAGTGTCCGCATCCATGAATTTGGCGGCGGCGTTTCGCAACTGATTGGCACCGGCGGGCGTGACCTGAGCGAAAAAATTGGTGGCCTGATGATGCTCGACGCCATCGGCATGTTAGAAAACGATCCGCAAACTGAAATCATCGCGCTGATTTCTAAACCGCCAGCGCCTGCGGTGGCTCGCAAAGTGCTGGAACGCGCGCGTGGCTGCCGTAAACCGGTAGTGGTCTGCTTCCTCGGTCGTGGCGAAACGCCTGTGGATGAACCAGGGTTACAGTTTGCTCGCGGCACTAAAGAGGCGGCGCTGAAAGCGGTGATGCTCTCCGGCGTGAAACAGGAACATCTCGACCTGCATACGCTTAACCAGCCGTTAATTGCTGATGTGCGTGCTCGCCTGAAACCACAACAGAAGTACATTCGTGGCCTGTTCTGCGGCGGCACGCTGTGTGACGAAACCATGTTCGCGGTGATGGAAAAACACGGCGATGTCTACAGCAACATTCAGCCCGATCCTGAATTCCGCCTGCAAGATATCAACCGCAGCATCAAACATACCTTCCTCGACTTTGGCGATGACGACTTCACCAACGGCAAGCCGCATCCAATGATTGACCCCACCAATCGCATCAGCCGGTTGATCGAAGAGGCGCGCGATCCGGAAGTGGCGGTGATCGTGATGGATTTTGTGCTCGGATTTGGATCGCATGAAGATCCGGTCGGCTCCACTATCGAGGCGATCAAAGAAGCGAAAGCGATCGCCGCTGCCGAAGGACGCGAGTTGATCATTCTCGCCTATGTGCTGGGTACCGATCTTGATACGCCATCGTTAGAACAACAAAGCCAGATGCTGCTTGATGCCGGAGTGATTCTGGCGAGCAGCAGCACCAATACCGGATTGCTGGCGCGTGAATTTATCTGCAAAGGGGAGGAAGCCTGATGAGCCAGTCACTGTTTAGCCAACCGTTGAACGTTATTAACGTCGGCATCGCCATGTTTAGCGATGATCTTAAAAAGCAGCATGTAGAAGTGACCCAGCTCGACTGGACGCCGCCGGGGCAGGGCAATATGCAGGTGGTTCAGGCGCTGGACAACATTGCCGATTCGCCGCTGGCAGACAAAATCGCTGCCGCTAATCAGCAGGCGCTGGAGCGCATTATCCAGTCGCATCCGGTTTTGATTGGCTTTGATCAGGCGATTAACGTGGTGCCCGGCATGACGGCGAAAACCATTCTTCACGCCGGGCCGCCGGTCACCTGGGAAAAAATGTGCGGCGCGATGAAAGGCGCGGTCACCGGGGCGCTGGTGTTTGAAGGGCTGGCGAAAGATCTCGACGAGGCGGCTGAACTGGCGGCCTCCGGGGAGATCACCTTCTCGCCGTGCCACGAACATGACTGCGTAGGTTCGATGGCGGGCGTTACCTCTGCCTCGATGTTTATGCACATCGTGAAAAACAAAACCTACGGCAACCTCGCTTACACCAATATGAGCGAGCAGATGGCGAAGATTTTGCGTATGGGTGCCAACGACCAGAGCGTGATTGACCGCCTCAACTGGATGCGCGATGTGCAGGGGCCAATGTTGCGCGACGCGATGAAAATTATCGGCGAAATCGATCTGCGCTTAATGCTGGCGCAGGCGCTGCATATGGGCGATGAGTGCCATAACCGCAACAACGCCGGGACGACGCTGCTGATTCAGGCGCTGACGCCGGGGATTATTCAGGCAGGTTATTCCGTCGAGCAACAGCGCGAAGTGTTTGAGTTTGTCGCCAGCAGCGACTACTTCTCCGGCCCGACGTGGATGGCGATGTGTAAAGCGGCGATGGATGCGGCGCACGGCATCGAATACAGCACCGTGGTGACCACAATGGCGCGTAACGGCGTCGAGTTCGGCCTGCGGGTCAGCGGCCTGCCGGGGCAGTGGTTTACCGGCCCGGCGCAGCAGGTGATCGGGCCGATGTTTGCCGGTTATAGGCCAGAAGATTCGGGGCTGGATATTGGCGACAGCGCCATCACCGAAACCTACGGTATTGGTGGCTTTGCCATGGCGACCGCGCCTGCAATCGTCGCGCTGGTGGGCGGCACGGTGGAAGAGGCTATCGATTTCTCCCGCCAGATGCGTGAAATCACCCTCGGCGAAAACCCGAACGTCACCATTCCGCTGCTCGGTTTTATGGGCGTGCCGTCGGCAATCGACATTACCCGCGTGGGCAGCAGCGGCATTCTGCCGGTGATCAACACCGCCATCGCCCATAAAGATGCGGGCGTCGGCATGATTGGCGCGGGCATTGTGCATCCACCCTTCGCCTGCTTCGAGAAAGCCATTCTCGGCTGGTGCGAACGTTACGGCGTCTGACCCTCCAACCGCACCTTACGATCCCTTCTCCCTTCTGGGGAGAGGGGCAACCTCACTCTCATAACCCCATCACCCTCTGTCGCGGACATAACAACATGAAAGAACTTGTGGTCGTTGCCATTGGTGGCAACAGCATTATCAAAGATAACGCCAGCCAGTCGATTGAGCATCAGGCGGAGGCGGTAAAAGCCGTCGCCGATACGGTGCTGGAAATGCTGGCTTCCGATTACGACATTGTGCTGACCCACGGCAACGGGCCGCAGGTCGGGCTGGATTTACGCCGCGCGGAGATTGCTCACGAGCGCGAAGGGCTGCCCTTAACGCCGCTGGCGAACTGTGTGGCGGATACGCAAGGCGGCATTGGCTATCTGATCCAACAGGCGCTGAACAACCGGCTGGCGCGCCACGGCGAGAAAAAAGCCGTCACCGTGGTGACTCAGGTGGAAGTGGATAAAAACGATCCGGGATTTACTCATCCCACCAAGCCCATTGGCGCATTCTTCAATGAAAGCCAGCGTGACGAATTACAAAAGGCAAACCCTGACTGGCGTTTTGTTGAAGATGCCGGACGGGGCTATCGCCGGGTTGTCGCCTCGCCGGAACCGAAACGTATTGTCGAAGCACCGGCCATTAAGGCGCTGATCCAACAAGGCTTTGTTGTGATTGGTGCGGGCGGCGGCGGAATTCCGGTGGTGCGCAGTGAAGCAGGCGATTACCAAAGCGTGGACGCGGTTATCGACAAAGATCTCTCTACCGCGCTGCTGGCGCGCGAAATTCATGCCGACATTCTGGTGATCACCACCGGCGTGGAAAAAGTGTGTATTCACTTTGGTAAACCGCAGCAGCAGGCGCTGGATCGGGTGGATATTGCCACCATGACCCGCTATATGCAGGAAGGGCATTTCCCGCCCGGCAGCATGTTGCCAAAAATTATCGCCAGCCTGACATTTTTAGAACAGGGCGGCAAAGAAGTGATTATCACCACGCCGGAATGCCTGCCAGCGGCGCTGCGCGGTGAAACGGGCACTCATATTATTAAAACGTAAGGACGTAAGATGAAAGAAAGCAATAGCCGTCGTGAGTTTTTGAGCCAGAGCGGTAAGATGGTCACCGCCGCCGCGCTGTTTGGTACGTCTGTGCCGCTCGCCCATGCGGCGGTCTCTGGCACCACAAACTGCGAAGCGAATAACACCATGAAAATCACTGACCCGCACTACTATCTCGACAACGTGCTGCTGGAAACCGGTTTTGACTACGAAAATGGCGTAGCGGTGCAGACCCGCACGGCGCGCCAGACCGTGGAAATTCAGGACGGCAAAATTGTTGCCCTGCGCGAGAACAAGCAGCATCCGGACGCCACGCTGCCGCACTATGACGCTGGCGGTAAGTTGATGCTGCCCACCACCCGCGACATGCATATTCATCTCGACAAAACCTTTTACGGCGGGCCGTGGCGCTCGCTCAATCGCCCGGCAGGCACCACCATCCAGGACATGATCACGCTCGAGCAGAAAATGCTGCCGGAGCTGCAACCTTACACTCAGGAGCGGGCGGAAAAGCTCATTGATTTATTGCAGTCGAAAGGCACCACCATTGCCCGCAGCCACTGCAATATCGAACCAGTTTCCGGCCTGAAAAATCTGCAAAATTTGCAGGCGGTGCTGGCGCGACGTCAGGCGGGCTTCGAGTGTGAAATCGTCGCCTTCCCGCAGCACGGTTTGCTGTTGTCGAAATCGGAACCCTTAATGCGCGAAGCGATGCAGGCGGGGGCGCATTACGTCGGCGGGCTGGACCCGACCAGTGTTGATGGCGCGATGGAAAAATCCCTCGACACCATGTTCCAGATTGCGCTGGACTACGACAAAGGCGTCGATATTCACCTGCACGAAACCACGCCAGCAGGCGTGGCGGCCATCAATTATATGGTTGAAACTGTAGAGAAAACGCCGCAACTGAAGGGCAAGCTGACCATCAGTCACGCCTTTGCGCTGGCAACGCTTAACGAGCAACAGGTGGATGGACTGGCAAACCGCATGGCGGCGCAGCAAATTTCTATCGCCTCGACGGTGCCGATTGGCACGTTGCATATGCCGCTCAAACAACTGCACGACAAAGGTGTAAAAGTCATGACAGGAACTGACAGCGTTATCGACCACTGGTCACCTTACGGCCTGGGCGACATGCTGGAAAAAGCCAATCTGTACGCGCAACTCTATATTCGTCCTAACGAACAGAACCTGTCTCGCTCACTGTTTTTAGCCACCGGCGATGTATTGCCGCTCAATGAAAAAGGCGAGCGCGTGTGGCCAAAAGCGCAGGATGACGCCAGCTTTGTGCTGGTGGACGCCTCCTGTTCCGCCGAGGCGGTGGCGCGCATCTCGCCGAGAACGGCGACGTTCCATAAAGGACAACTGGTGTGGGGGAGTGTGGCAGGGTGATACGCATTTAATATGTCTGCAACGGTGAACAGTAAGAGATTTAAGCCCCAGGGAGTGGGGCATGAGTATATCGGCAGTATCTTCGCTTCTCCTGAACAGGATAAATTGTGTGTGGCACCGCTAGCCACACAGCAAATCTTGCGAGCCGCCTTAAGCATCCGGCAACGCAAAACACTTCACCGGTTTACCGTCTTTCATTTCCACCAACATGCGGCTGGTCTGCAACGGCTTATCCAGCATATTTTGCTGGAATTGGTCGAACGCCTGGCGGGCTTCCTTAATTGCGACTTTTTGCGGCATTAAGCGGTTGTTGCACCATTTTCGCAAAATGACTTTATTGGCGCTGGTGGTATTCGCCTGTTCCGCTACGGCGCTGATGCTATCAATTCGTGACTGTAATTGTTTTTCTACCTTGCTGATAACCGTATCGAACTGCGCATAATGATGTTCTATAGCCTGCTGGCGGCGCTCTACCAGCATCGTCTGACCCTCACTATGGCTGACCAGATGCAATGCTTGCCCGCGTACCTTCATCGCTAAATCCCACTCCATCGTCCGTTCTTCGATAATTTTTTGTTGCGCCTGAATTTTACTGGTGATTGTTGCGCTACTGAAAAAACTGCCGTCATTTATAGAGGCTACCTTCTCGCCAGCAAAGGCAATATCCGTCAACAGATGATCCTGGAGCGTTGAAAAATCCTTTTCGATAGCTTCAAGTATTTGCCGTATTTCTGGCGAAGATTGCCCCTCAATGACGACGGGCGTGATTTGCTGTAAATACTGAATAGCGCCGACAATTTCAGATTTGCGGGCATTGTTCTGGAATGCAGAAATCTCCCGAATAGTTTCAATTATCTGCGTTAGTTTGTTGCTGATATCTGCCAGATGTTTTTGCGCCAGTATCGCCGAGGCGACATTCAGTAATATGCCGGCATTGACCAATTGATTCAGTTTGTCAGGGTTTAGCAAAACTGCGTGCGCTTTAATTCCTTTTTCCCCGAGACTGAAACCACGGTATCCCGAGCCATCTTTCACTTTCGCCAGTGCGCCATCAATAATGACTTCCATATAGTGATGACTGGCGATATGGGCGGCGGTGGCGAGCGAAGGAAGCGTCTGTAAGAGTGGGCTTAAGCGTGAAATTTCAGTAATGTCATGCCGTACCAGAGTGTCGGGATGGGTAATTTTATTTAAAGCGATAGACGATACAGTTAAAACGCGCTGCGACTTTTCATTTTCAAACACCCAGCGATTGTCATAGTTTGCGGTTGAAATTGTCGTTGATGATACCGATTCACTCAGACGGTGATGGCGGGAATTTTTTAAGCGAATCCAGGCAATTTGCACCACACAGGGCAAGGTGATTCGGAACGCCGGGTTGGAAATATCATAAGCGGTATATAAGCCGGTGAGGGCTAACCCGACAGGACCGGTGAGAACGCCCAACACGCGACCTATCCCCAGACCCGCAATTAACGGTAGTGCCTTCCCCGTGGCGATCTGCGCCAGACCGCTTGCTACCATTGCCGCACGTTGCAAAAGTGGCAGCTCCATACGTGACAGCTTATCCAGGCTGATACTGGTGTTAATTCCCATATCACGGAGAAGCTGACGGCGATCGTCATCTGACATTTTGTTCCAGGATGAAGCGAAAACGGCATCAATAATCAGTGATTCTTTTTCTTTTACCGGGGCATTTTTCGCGACTTTAATTTTCAGATGGCTGGCGACATCGTCAACAATTTCGCTATAGCTAACGCCATTGCGTCGGAACAGATTAATCACGGTGTTACCGCCAAAATGTTGCAGTTCGCGAATCAGCAAACGCAATGTTTCCTCATCAATAGCTTCGCTATTTTTACCATCGCGCAAGGCCTTTTTAACGCGGTCAGACTGGGAAAAATTAAATTTTCCGTCTGGCGTAATGTAATCAATCAGCAGATCGATATCGTTTTTGTCGGCGTTCAGTAGCAGAGCAACCAGCGTTTCATCGCCCTTAATGTCAATTTCACTCATTTAATTGTCTCGTTGAATAGTGACTGGACGTTATTAGAAGCAGCGCGCCCCATGAAAAAGTTTCATACGTAAGTCTGGCGGCGAAAAAATAAAATCCCCAATCTTTGTGTCATAAAGCATAAATTCTGTGAATTATTTTCACCAAGCGATTTAAATTTCTTACGTATGCGTGTGATCAATGTTTTTGTGAGATATATAACGTTTTATTGATGTAAAAATCGAGACTTTTCCTATAATGAGCGGGCGATTTTTTTCCTTGCTGGTGATGTTCTGCCCTGCAAATTTCTTTTCCTTCACTCAAGGTATTTAGATGTTTTCGCTGACTTCGTTCCTCGACACGTTAACCTCTGTTAATCCAGAAAATGTGCCGATTTATGTCGCTATTGTGGTTGGGGTTTTGTTGTTGGGTTTCATTGTCCGTTACGCTATTCCTTCATTTAGGGTTTCAGCGCGCTTTAAACAAAAAGCGAAAGCAATTCGGGGACTTGGCAATGAAAAACCGGCACAACAACTTGAAAAATTAGACGCGTTATTCTCTGATAAATTTTTTGCGCACCCCTGGAGCGAATTTAAAGAGTCTCTACATCGCCAGTTTGAGTTTGATGAAAATAGCGGGCAAAAAAAAATTAGCGCCATTCGCTCAACAGCTCCAGCGTCAGCATGGTTTACGGAACCGTTATTAGTCGAAATTCCTCTCTATACGGAAGCGTTTAAACATCTTCCAGGCATCCTGACCGGAATTGGGATCATCGGTACCTTTTCGGGGCTGATGATTGGTTTGCACCATTTTGACCCCAGCACGCCAGAGCAGGTCAGCGCCAGCGTTGCTAATCTTTTACGCGACGTTCTGTATGCGTTTTTAGGTTCGGCGTTTGCTATTACGTTTTCCATTCTGGTCACCATGTTTGAAAAATGGCGACTGGCGCAATGCTATAAAAACCTTGAACTCCTTACCGCCAGCATTGACCAGCTTTTTGAAGGCGGCGTCGGTGAAGATTACCTTTCGCAACTTCTTTCCAGTACTAAAGAAAACACCACCCATGCGCGGCAACTTAAGGATGGTCTGGTCACTGACCTGCGCGAAATGCTGCAAAACCTGGTGGATAGCCAGATGCGGGAAAATCAAAAGCTGGCAGAGACATTATCAACAACATACCGCGAGTCAGGCCAACAGTTTGCTGAACAGGTCAGTGGTGCTATCGAAACCAGCCTGAAAAATCCGCTGGATAAAATTGCTGGCGTGGTGCAAACCGCCTCCGGCGATCAGAGTCATCGTGTGCAGTCGATGCTGGAGAACGTCCTGACCGCCTTTATGAGCAAAATGGATAACACCTTTGGTCAGCAGTTCACCACCATGCAGGAGATGATGGGGCGTTCAGTGGAAGCCATTCAGTCTATGCAAAGCGGCTTCTCAACGTTGTTGCAGGATATGCGTCAGGCCGGGGATGACTCACGTCAGGGCAGCGCGCAACTGATCTCTCAACTGTTAAGCGAAATGAAAAGCGGTCAGCAGGAGATGCAGGCAGGGATGAATGAGATGCTGCGCAGCTTGCAGGAGTCCGTAGCCCGTATTGGCGCAGAAGGCGAAGGCGCGGGCGAACGGATGGCGCAACAACTGGAAAAAATCTTTGCCGACAGCGAAGCGCGTGAAAAAGCGATGGCGGAACAGATGCGCGCGTTTATTGAGGCTATCCAGTCCAGTGTTCAGCAAGGGCAAAATGAAACCATGGAGAAAATGGCGGCTTCCGTGGATACGCTTGGCAGCCATATGGCGACGCTCTTTGCACAGCTGGAAAATGGTCAGCAGCAACTTAATCAGCAGCAAAACCAGGCGCAAAATTTGCTGATGGGCAATATGAGCAAAGGTGTCGAAACGCTGACGCAAAACCTGGCGGGTGTATTCAGCCAACTGGAGTCCGGGCAAAAACAGATGAGCCAGACTCAGGAACAGGGGCAACGCGTGCTGCATGAAGAGACTCAGCAGCTTCTGGCACGTAGCGAAGCACGTGAGCAGGCGGCGGCTGAGCAACAACAACAGTTTATGACGTCGTTACAGCAAACCATGCATTCAAGTCAGGATGCCCTGCGAGAAAAAATGACCAGCGGTATCGATCACCTGGGTAGCCAACTTGGCAACCTGTTTGGGCAACTGGAAGAAGGCCAGAAGTCGCTCAGCCAGCAACAGCAATCAGCGCAGAGTGCGTTACAACAGGAAGCGCAGCGAATCATTGGTCAGCTTGAAAGTCAGGTTGAGTCGCTGATGCAGATGCTGCGTGAACAGCAATCGGCTTCAGGCGAGCTGCTGCAACGGATGGCGAAAAACACCACGCGCCATCTGGAAGAGATACAAACAGGAGCCGATAAAATGCGCGTGGCTGCAGACCGCTTTGAAGCTGCGGGCGATCGTGTCGCCGAGGCTAATCAGTTGACCGCCGAGGTGCTCAATGGCACGCAACAGGCGGGGCGCACGCTTTCCAGTGCCAGCGCGGAGTTGGGGGCATTGATTGCTGATTATCGTAATACCCGCGAAGTCGTGGCGAATGCCATAACGGCACTCGAAACGCTGATTAACCGTAGCCATGATGAACAATCATCGCGCAGCCGTTTTGTTGACGATCTGAAAGCGTACTCTGAACGCCTGCAACAATATAACCGTGAGGCTCAGGAGTTCCTGCATAACATTGCCGAGGTAATGGGAACCAGTTTTGAATCCTTTACGACCGGAGTGGAAAACGGCCTGAATCGTTCACTGCAAGAGATGGATACGCAACTGACGAAAGCGGCGGGAGCCTTAAGTTCTTCGGTTGAGATTATCGGTGAAAGCGTGGATACGCTGGAAACAGTACTCCGTCATCGTCGCGCGTAAGGAACAGGCTGATGTTTAACCGGGTATTTAATGGCAGGCAACGGCGCAGCGATGAAGCGGAAAAACCCTTCTGGATCTCCTATGCAGACCTGATGACCGCCATGATGGTGCTGTTTCTGGTGGTGATGGTGGCGTCACTTAGCTCTGTTACGCAGCGGATCCAGCAGGCGGAAGCGGGGGAGAAATCGCGCGGGCATGATATCGCTCGCCTGTGTGAAAAACTTGAGCTTCAGGCGAAAAATCTCAACAAGACGATTCAGGTTGACTGCCATGACAACCGTATCAGCTTTGGTGAAGCCGGGCGTTTTGAGCACAATCGCTTTGCGCTTAACGCCGAAGGATTGCAGGCGCTACAGGATGTGGTGCCGTTAGTGCTGGAGGCGGCAAATAGCGATGAAGGCAAAAAATGGTTTAAGCAAATTGTTATAGAAGGTTTTACGGATACTGACGGTTCTTATCTCTATAACCTGCACCTTTCGTTGCAACGCTCGGAATGGGTGATGTGCAGTTTGCTGGATAGCAGAAGCGCGCTACAGCAAAAAATAACCCCGGAACAGCAAGTCCAGATCCGCAAATTATTTCTGGCGGGCGGGGTTTCGTTCAACAATGCGAAAGAGAGCAAAGAAGCCAGCCGTCGCGTAGAACTGCGGATGCAATTCTTTGGCCTGAAAGACAAAAAGCACGACGAAAGCATGGATGTTGTTCCTGGCATTAGTCCGGAAACCTGTCAGTTGGGAGCCATGTAATGACTTCCGCTATTGAAAAACTGAAAACCCGTTTGCTGCCCTATCGGGAGCAGAACGTGCAGCCGACGGTAAGTCATACTTTTCACTATCTTCAGCGCGTTATCGCGCAACTTGAGAGGAAGGTAGATGCTCGCGCGGTGCAGATGGTTCCCCCTCTGGAGAAACGCCGACAGGCCATTGCCCGGCTGCGTGCGGGGGATACACCAAAGCCCTTCGAGTGGAAGATGATTTTTTTTGGCCTTAATGACGTGGCAGAAGGCGATCTGTTTGAAATTGCATTGATTGATGATGCAACAAACTTCGCGAGGATTATCGCCGAAATTGAACAAAAAATTGCGCAGCAGCGGTTAACACGCCGCGAATGGCTGGCGTTATGTACCAGCTACTTTGGTCATTCCAGCGATACGCCGGAAAAGAATCCACAGTGGCTTCAGCTACGCACGCAGATTGCTCGCGGCTTTCAACAGCTAAAAGAGAGTGCGCCGCGTCAGATGTCCTGGATGTCGGTCATTGACACCTATAGCGATATTTTTACCGATAATGCAGGTTTTCTTCTCGGACAACAGCTTGGGCGTGGAGAAATCACGGATATTTCGGTGCTGGAGAAAGTCGCGCAAATTCCGCAAACCAGCTGGTTATGGCGCAAAATTGTTAACCACCTGGTCAATGAGATTTTTTGCCTGACTGACGATGCTTTTCAGCAGAAAATTAATTCTCTTATCGCCTTAAGCCGCCAGCTTACGCGGTTTAAAGATAATATTCTGGCAGCCACTCTGACCCGTTATTATCAGTCGGCTTTTAAACATCAAACGCATTTCGAACTCAAGCAATTAGCCCTGGAATATTGGGGAAATCCGCAGTTAACCAGCCGTAATAAAAGCTGGCAGGTTCACGTTGAAAATCCCGTATTACTGATGGTGCAAGGATGGTTCGCTAAAGACGACCTGAAACTGTTCTTTGAATTGCTGAAAGGCAATCGGGATGTTGACCATGCGCGCCTGTTCTACTGGCTACGTTTTGCCAATCAAATGAGCTATACGCGCATTGTGCTGGGCGAAGATGCGCTGCGATCCAAAGATGCCGATTATGTTGAATTCAGGGCGAAAAACGCAGGGCGATTAAGCCGCCTGCAAGGTTCTGGTTCACGCGATAACAATGCCATGATTATGCGCATTGGTGATTATCTGTTTGTCGAATTTTCGAAAGTGGGGGCGATGTATGCCTACCATATGGGGAATGCGCCTTTTAATCCGGAAACCGGCATTCTTGATATTGATTATGATTTGAAAGATAAGCGGAATAACCGCCGTAAAGTCCGGTTGCGTTTACCGCATTTATCGCCAGTATTTCTCTACTCACTCAACCGAATTGAGGGGTGGATGAGCCGATATGATGAAGAACTTCGTAAGCTGGGTATTGATTACGTTGCGGAAGATATAAATCAGTCCTCTGTCACTTTGGATATCTCTCGCTTCAATGCGTCAAAGACCGTGAGTCGGCCTGAACCTGCATCGTTACCTGAACGTGAAGTCAGTGATGTAAAGTCAGACCGGGAAGAGCAAATCAAAATCATCGCCTCCTCGTTAAAAGCCAAAAAAGAGCTCCCTGGCCGGGAACAGCAAATCCGGGAGATTATTCGTTCGGTCGATTGCAAAGTGATGGATAAACGAGGGCTGGGGGGCGCAATCCACATTCAGTTCAATGAACCTGACCATGAAGCGGCACAAAAATTACTCAGCCTTGGGTTTAAACCGGTGCTGGGTAAATTTACTTACTGGAGCAAATAGTGTTCAAAAAATTGTTGGGTAAATTTATTAAAGAGAATACCTCACTACCCGCTTCATTTGTGCCGCTGTATGTAATGAAAGAAGAGGGCTTTGCTTTCCCCTTTAGTCTTGCCGATAGCGAAGATAACTGGCCTGTCGCCTCATGCTTGGAACAGCTTCATGAGGAAGATTATGTTTCTCACTGGTCTGATTGCTGGTTTCTTAGCTGGGATGATTTTTATCGCATCCTGAAAAATGACGACTATGCCAGCAGTCTGGCGATTTTTGCTTTCCCTCCACAGCGCAATCTGACGGCTCATCTTGCTGCAACAGGAAGCATTAGCGATGACACTTTTCGCGTTTTCATTGATAAATGGACTCTGCCTGACGACTATCGCCCTGTTGAGATAGCTTGCACAGGTGCCAGTTTTTCCTCTGCGGAAGGCACCTTTGTGTTAAGTGAAGAGAACTGGCAGCTTCTGGACGCACTACAGCAACTCAGGTTGCAGCAGCGACAGACGCCGGGCGAAACGGTCAACCAAACCAGTTGGGCCAAAATACGGCGGCAGGCCAAAAAAGCAGGGGCAAAACTGGATGACTATCTTGCGAAAACGATCGTCATCAGGCCGGAATCGTTGCAGTTAAAACTGCGAAAATCGCTGGTGGTGGATACTCCAGTGCTGGAAATTGAACCTGTTTTTGATGAGCAGCCTGCCAACTGGTTACAGAGTTTTGACCGCACGCAACAGGTGCAGGATCGTTACCGTGTTTTAGGGGACGATGGTGTCTTAAACCATGTCATTCTTTCTCCTGAAGTCAAAGACGTCCTGACCTCCGTGCACGCTATTACGGGGCGTCGCGTGGCGGGGGATGATGCGCTCTCATTTGTTCGCAACCCCTATACCTGGATTGGTGAAGAGGCGAGCCAGGTGCTCGATCCTGACGTTTATGAGCAGAATTTACAGGACGCCGGGATCTACTTTTATGATTTCCGCCTGGAGCCGCAGATTGATGAAAACAGGCAAATTGCGTCGGTAACGCTTATTCTCAGTCCCAGAACTGAGCAATCTGTGGCGGATGAAACCTATATCTTTAAACGACCTGGTGAACTGGCGGCGTTGCTCTCTGAACTGGAACAAAAGTTAGCGGCACAACTGCCCGCTGGAGTCTGGCAGGGTTACGATCTGGAGCTTTCCAGATTCAGCCAGGAAGAACTGCAAGGTTATCAGGCATTGCTTGAAAACTGGCAGCACCAGGCGGCGGGAATGAATTTTACCCACGTCCTCGATCTGAACAAATACAGCGACCGGGTTATCGGGATCGGTGAATTTGAAAAAATAAGTTCGCCTTATCTGGTCAAAAGTGAAAGTGAAAAATGGCTTCCGGAGAACCTTGCGCAAGAGATGTGCGAGGCCATGTTCTCTGGCTGGGATCTCGATAATCATCAACATTTTCAGGAACTGGAAGAGCGGCTGGAAGAGGCAAAAGCCACGGATGCGCCGGAAGTCGCCATGCCCTGGAACGACAACCTTTTGCCCCGTGAAGAAGCAGAAATTTTCCACGATAAATGGAAAAAGAAAATCGACGGTGAAACAAATGATGGCGTCAGTAGTGAGCCGGTCAGTCGCGCCGTTCTGCTGATAGAACAAAATATCGAGCAGGCGCTGTATGTTAAACAACGGCGGGACTCTTTGCTCGGTGCACATCAGGCAGAAGTCGAACTGCCGATGATCCTCAAAACGTCCATTCAGCTACGTGAACACCAGCGTAAAGGGGTAGCGTGGCTCCAGCAGTTGTATCTAAAGTCGCCAACCGAGACGGCGGGATGTTTACTGGCAGACGATATGGGGCTGGGTAAAACCTTACAGATTCTAACTTTTCTCATCTGGCACCGTGAACGTTTCCCGGATGCGCCTCCTTCGCTGATCGTTGCTCCGGTGTCGTTACTCGATAACTGGGAGCGTGAGGTTGGGAATTTCTTCCTGCGCGAGCAGGTGTCGATTTTAAAACTCTACGGTAATGAACTTAAGGCGAAGAAATGCGCGAAAGAGAGCATTCCTCAGGCGCTTAAAAGTAAGGGGATTAAGAACTTACTGCAAAGTGACTGGGTGGGGGACGCGCATATTGTTCTTACCACCTATGAGACGTTGCGCGATCAGGAATTCTCTCTGGCTCGTCAGCCCTGGTCCATAATGGTGTGCGACGAAGCGCAGAAAATTAAAAATCCAGCGGCATTAATTACCCAATCGGCAAAAGCCATTCAGGCACAATTTAAAGTCGCATGTACCGGGACACCGGTCGAAAATACCCTTGTCGATCTGTGGTGTTTATTTGACTTCGTGCAGCCAGGTTTGTTGGGGGCTTTGAATAATTTTGGTAAAGATTATCTGCGCCCCATTGAGCAACAGAATGATAATGCTGTCCTCGAATCGCTACGTAAATTAATAGAACCGCAGACGCTGCGCCGCACCAAAGAAGAAGTGGCGAAAGACCTGCCGGATAAGATTGAAGATCAACGCTGTAAACAGTTGAATATGCTGCCATTGCAACGGGATCTCTATACCCACTCGGTTGCAAGCTGGCAAAACCAACAGGAGATCAGCGAAGGGCTGGATCAACGAGGCTCAGGTATGCTGGGGTTACTGCATCGCCTGAAACTTATTTGCGCATGGCCTTATTCCGTCAGTGCAGATTTGCGCTTACGGAACGATGCCCCGAAAGTAAAATGGCTGCTGGAGACATTAAATACGATTCGCCAGTCATCCGATGACAAAGTGATTATTTTTACAGAACTGCGCGATATTCAACGAGAACTGCAACATCTGATTGCGCAGCACTTTGGCTTTAAGCCTTTTATTATTAATGGTGATACCAGCACCAAATCTGGCAGCGATCAAAATCGTCAGAGCCTGATCGATGCATTTCAGTCAACGCCCGGTTTTAACGTCATTATTTTATCCACCATTGCGGTTGGGTTTGGCGTCAATGTCCAAAAAGCAAATCATGTCATCCACTTTACCCGTTGCTGGAATCCGGCGAAGGAAGATCAGGCGACCGATCGGGCCTACCGTATCGGGCAGCAGAAAGATGTTTACGTCTATTATCCGACGGTGCGTGATAGCCAGTTAATGACTTTTGAAGAAACGCTGGATGAATTACTGAACCGACGCCGGGCATTGGCGAGAGATATGCTCAAAGGGGCAACCGATCTGACCGCCGCAGATTTTGAAGCGGTGCTGGCGGGTACACCGCAGGCGTAGGGAATGCAATGGGTGATGCTAAGACTCAAAAAAGCGTGCGGAGTTGTCTTCGCTATAACCGGGCGAGTAAATCGACAGGGATTCGTTATTGCTTTATTAATGAACAATAAAGACATTTTGTGAATGTATGAGTTGACATTCATATGAAAAAAATCATAATTCCGTCATGTTTGCGTAGGGCACTTTCTGTATCTTATGCATCGCACCAGGGCCTGACAGAAAATATGTTGTAAGGTTCGTATCAAAAAACCGCCATTAGCTCATCAGGAAGAGCAGACGACAACCAGGATTGTTGTATGGTACGGGGTTCGAGGCCTCGATGGCGGTCCAACTTTTCAATCGTATTAATTACCAATCATCAGCTTATTGCCGCGTCACCCCTTCATAAATCAGCCGTAGCGCGAATACACCAATAATCATCCCAATAATCCGACTGGCGACCTGCTGCATACGTCCATATGCGCGACGCACGGCAGGTAAAGAAAACGCCTGACTAAGAAATACACGCCAGATAACAGACGCGAACACGATCCCTGCCCAGGCCATTAAACGCGCCCAGGTCGGCGTTTCTGCACTTAACGTCACTGAGAAGATACTGATAAAAAATAAAACTGTTTGTGGATTAGAGAGATCGGTAATGAGTCCACGGCGGAAAAATACATACCAGGAGGCACTAAGAGGCTGCTGTAACGCGCTCATCTGTGGTGTTGATTGTCGGCGCATACTGTTCCAGGCAAACCATAAGAGATAAGCACCGCCGACGATTTTAATGAGTGAGAAAATCTCTTCACACTGGGTAATGAGCGTTGCCATCCCAAACAATCCCAGCCCGGAATAGATGGCGTCGCCCAGCGCCACACCAAGTCCGGTGAGTACGCCCGCACGACGACCTGAAGCCAGACTGGTTTGAACCACGACAAAGAGATTTGCGCCTGGATTAAAAAACGTGATGACGAACAGCCCGACGGTCAGGTAAACGGCGTGCAAAGGATCCATAGTGATTTCATCCATAAATAAGCTGAATTAACTTCATCATATTTATAGTAAAAATGACTGAATGCGAGCGCGATCACAAAGAATGTTGATCTAAAAAGAGTGCCACCCGCACGTGACGGGCGGCAAAGTGGCATTAAAAGAGATATTTCATGCCCAGCATTCCCT